>JAGRCC010000098.1 GCA_020433785.1 Anaerolineae bacterium | reverse complement strand
CGCTGGCGCTCCGAAATGACATGAAACACCTCTATTTCCAGACGCAGGTTATTAGGTTTACCTGTGCTGACACGCTTGAGTTTAGCCATTGCAGTTTAACGGTGGGGGCTACAATTTTACCCCATTTTTAAGACCCGATCAACCTTCAATATCCCTCAGGGCACCAGTCAGTTATGGCGCGAGATAGAAACACTGAACCACTGAAAAGGATGATGTCACTGAACAATACTTTAGCCTTTCGATCCCGCTTAAGGTGAGATTGAGGTGTATCCGGTACGTAGAGATGTCAGTGAGTTCATTTCCCTCAGTGATTCAGTGTTTCAACGCGCGGGTTGCCCCAATTCTGAAATGTTCCTCCGCCTCACTCCCGCATTACTCCCATCAAACCTTACCAACCTCCCGGCCCACATAGGAGCCTGCCCCCACGACAACGGGAACCATTCCGTGATACTCTATAACCGAAGTTAACAAATTAACCCCTATCTTGAGGAGAACATCAATGAAACTCTGGCACCATCTTATTTTTACCCTACTATTAGCTGTTGGACTAATTGGCTGTGGTGCGCAGCCCGCCCAACCGCAAGCGGAGGAAGCCGCTCCGGCCTCCCCGACCGAGACCTACACCGATGAAAACGGCTTCTTCACCGCCGACTATCCGGCCGGCTGGGTGGTTGAACCTTATGGCTTTGGCGATGAAGCCCCATTCCCCCACGTTACGTTCGGCTCGAACCAGGAGATTATGGACTTAAGCAACGCCATGAAGCCGTTGCCGGAAGATCAAATTGCGGTTGCGGTTATGCTCCTCGCCAGCGATATGTTTGCCGAGGCGGGTGTTACGGCTGAGTCATCATTGGAAGAGGTCGCCCCGTTGGTGTTGATGAGCATGGCGGAAGGTGACGAGGATATCGTTCAGGCCATGGCCAAGGCCACCATCGAGCCGGTCAACTTGAGCAACGGCACACCGGCAGTCCGCGTAACCGCCGCTGCCCCGACCGAAGCTTACATCGTCCGCCTGGCCGATTTGGGGAACGGGGTGTATATCTTCGCCCCGGCGGTTATCGCCGTCGATTATCACAACGCCGAGTTGGAAGGGCAGATCGAGGCCATTGTCAACAGCGTCAAAGTGACAGCCTCCAGCGAAGAGGTCATGGCCTTTGTGATGGAAAAAATGGGTGGGATGGAAGAAACGCAGTAAACGGTGCGTTGGTTGACCTACAAAATTGTATCTTCGTAAAGAGCTGCCAGGTTTCAAAAATCTGGCAGCTCTAAATAAATATAAGTGATAGGAGAACACAATGAATACGTATCAAACGTTGCAACAAAAAATGGTAGGTCTGGCCTTTATTCTGGGGCCGCTGCTGACCATAGTTGGCTCAGTCTCCTATATGATGGGGATTGGCCGCTCCCCGAATAATCCGTACAGTTGGGTCGATGGTATTTTTATGGCCTATGGCCTCTTAATCATGATCCCCGTTGTGTGGGAGCTATCCCGCATTCTGGGGCAGCGTGCGCCGCTGTTCGGGTTGATCTGTGCGATCCTTGGGCTGGGCTGGGGCATATCCGTTATACCGGCTGCCGCCAGGACGATGCAGGCGGGTATGATCAATGCCGGTCTGGATGAGTCAATTTGGACCATTATGGAAGCTATGCCCGGTTTACTCGTGCTGATGCTACCGTCGTTGCTGTCAATCATTGGGTTGCTTTTATTAGGTGTTGGCCTCCTCTGGCAGGGTGGGATTCCCCGTTGGGCAGCAGGATTGCTCATTGTTGGTTCGCTGCTTTTCTTTGTTGGCGTGAATGGTGGCGCAGAGTTTATCGAAAAAAGCTTAACGCTCCTATCACACCTTGCCTTCCTGATTGCTCTGGCTCCCATTGGCCTGCGTTATCTGGCGGGTGATAGTCAGGCCTACGAGTTTGATATGGCAACGGTTTGAAACTTGACGTGTCGTTTGAAGCATACTATGCGACCCTGCCCGTAGGGCAAACTTAAGTTTGTCCTACGGGTATAAAAACTTCCCGACCTCTCCAGGAGACTACCCCACGACAACGGCAAACATCGCATAGTATCCTACAAAGAATTAACAATTCTCAAAAACCTATACAAATGGAGAGCACAATGAATACGTATCAAATATTGCGACAAAAAGCGTTGGGCCTGGCCTTTATTCTGGGGCCGATACTATTCATTGCCGCCGCCCTCACCTTTGTGCTGGCCATCAATGTTACACCCGATGGCGTCGGCAGCGTCACCGAAGGGATCATCGGGTACTACGGCGCTATTCTGTTTATCGTAATTTATCTGGAACTGGCCCGGCTTTTAGGCCAAAAAGCACCCTACTTTGGGATATTTTGCACTCTGACCGGATTGCTGGGAGCCGCTTGCGGAGTCATGGCGATGGGCAACCGGATTCAGCGCGGTGTCCTTGTCGCCGCCGGGGTTGAAGGGGAACTGTACCAAACGATTATGGCGACAGAGACTCCAGCCTTCCTCGCCATCGGTCTCGTCTGCCTTTTCTTCCCGCTTACCTCAATTTTTCTGGGCAGCGGCTTTTTGCGAACCAAAACCATTCCGACTTGGGGAGCCATTGCGCTGATACTGGCCGGGCTATGTTTTGCCGGTGCTCAGGTGACTGAAACCGAATTTGGTCTGAATGTATTGTATCCTCTATCCGGCATTTTGTGGCTGGCAGCCCTGGCGCCCATTGGCCTGCGCTATCTGGCGGGGGATAGCCGGGTGTATGAGTTTGATATGGCAACGGTTTGAAACTTGACGCATCGTTTGAATCAAACTATGCTGATTTTAGAGCGTGATTAGACATACTCAATACGGTTACGCATCTCTTCAGGCTCATACGCCGCATGGACTAATTCAAGAAATCTGACCCAATCGCCAATACCATGCCGATGTTGCTGACCAAAAACAATACCAGAATGTTCTAAACCGCTAACCGCAAGTTCAATGTAGTCAATATCGTGCGTGCATAGAACATGGGCCATTTGTGTAGCTCGATGCAGATGATTGATATCGCTATCGCCAAGCAATTCTAAATCACGAACAGTAACAACTTCAATACCACGTCTTTTTAATTGCGTTGCTATAGCAATAGGCACATTTTCATCAAGGTAAAAGCGAATTTCCATTACCAATGCGTTTCTCTTTGAAGTTTTCGGCCTGTTTGATTTGGGCGCGAATTGTCTGATCTAATTCGGCTTTGTGGTCATAGTAATAAGCCAACGCGCCATAGACCTGAGACAGCGTTAAGCCATACCAATCGGCAATACCATCGGCGTCTTGGTTATGATAATTCTTAGCCATCGCCACATCGGTCACCGTGACTGAGGTTCCGATAATGTAAGGCCGTCCATTCCGCACGTTGGGGTTGATGGCAATAACCTCAATAGCCTGCACTTGCGCTTGGTTTTCCATGGATAAGGGTCTCCAGAGTTGAGTAACTTTTATGTTGGATTTATTATACCATAACCTAGAGTCAGCTTACTAAGAAACTGCCCACGATTAACCTTTCAGTTTGGGAGATTAGAGACGAGAGATTGGAGATGGTTTAATCTCTAATTACCAGTCTCCAATCTCCTACTAAAGTAATGCTATTGGCGAGTCCTAAATTTTAGAAAAACAATGGCCGCATCAAACAATTTTCAAACCCTAGCTCCATCTTTAGATCGCTCACGCTGGTTGGCTGTGGGTTTGTTTTTGCTGGCCCTGGTGCCCGGTCCATTGGCGCTGGGCTGGTTAGTGCTGCTCGGCTGTGACCCCTATTTGGTTAACGATGCGTCGGCTCGTCTGCCCCTCGGTCTAACCGTCGGCCCGGCATTTGCCGTTCTGGGCGGTTTGATTTTTGGATACCGGCCCCACAATCGAATCGGCTGGCTCTGTCTGGTGCTCGGTTTTTGCCTGTCTACAAATAACGCCATCGATCTTTATGCGCAGTGTGGTCTGGCCGGGACAATTGCGGCACCGGGAAAGGCTTACGCGGCCTGGTTATTGTACAGCTATGGTAACTTTGCCATTCTCCCTTTAATTTTTCTGCTGCCGATGGTCTACCCTACCGGACGGTTTCTATCGCCCCGCTGGCGCTGGTTTACCGTGGCCAGTCTTATCGTTCTTATTCTCATTTACACAGGGATGGGGCTGGTTCCGGATTTGAGTCGGAGCAACGGCATGGATCGCTTCCCGGTGGCGAACCCCTGGGGGGTATTGCCTTTACCAGGCTGGTGGTTTTCCGTCTTTTACAGCCTGACAAATCTGAGCTTTGTTTTCCTCAACCTGGTCGGCGTCGCCGCGATGGTCGTTCGGTTTAGGCGCTCGGTTGGCGATGAACGGCAGCAGATGAAGTGGCTGGCCTACTTTTTGACCATAGCGATTGGGATTCAGATGCTTTTTTTCAATTTACCTGCGGCCTTCTGGTATCCCCGGCTACTTGAAAGCGCCTGGTTTGACGTGGTGCTGTGGCTGGTCTTTTTGGGCTTTCCCATCGTCATCGGCATCGCCATCTTCAAATATCGGCTGTACGCCATCGACATCATCATCAACCGCACCCTGGTTTACGGTGGCCTGACCCTGCTCATCACTGCTGCCTATGTGCTCTTCGTCGGCGGCATCGGGACTCTGGCGGCTAATCAATCGGGCCAGGTCATTGGCTTGGTGGTGGGCACGGCGATTGTGGTTGTCGGGATTCGCCCCTTACACCACGCCTTGCAAATGAATGTCAATCGTTTTGTGACTGTGTCGCCTATGGTCCCCATCGATGAACAACTTCTTAAGGCAACCAAGTCGCTTCCTCCTCCCAACCGCCCGCCTTCGACAAGTTTAGGGCGCAGATCTCCGTCCCAGCCCCACTTACGTTGGCTCACCATCGCCTTGTTGCTGGTCGCCCTGATACCGCTACTTGTGATGGTCTCACTGATTCTGGCGGGCTGTGCCGCGTTTGCTTACTTAGAAGTCACAGGCATTTCTATCGCCTCCGCCAGCAGTCTGGCTTTTTCGATACTGGGCGTTCTCATTTTCGCCTATCAACCTTACAACCGCATCGGTTGGCTCTGCTTATGGATAGGCATCGGTCTGCTGGGTGTAGGAGCTACCGACCTCTATGCCAGCTGTGGCCTGGCAGGACATATCGCGGCCCCTGGTTCGGCTTACCTGGCCTGGTTTAGCTACAGCTTTGGCGTATTCTTTCCCCTCGTTCCTATGTTTATTTTATTGCCGATGATGTACCCCACCGGCAAGTTTTTGTCGCCACGGTGGCAATGGATAACCGTGGCCGGTCTCATTGGCGTAGCGATCAATGGGGCAGCCATGGGCCTACTGCCCGATTTAAGCCGGGACAATGGCTTTGAAACCTTATTTAACGTGGCAAATCCCTTCGGCATAGCGCACTTGCCTGACTGGTGGTATTCGTTCTTCAGCAGCAGTTCAAACCTGACCCTTCTTACCCTAAGCCTGATGGGTATCACCGCCATGGTTGTTCGATTCAGGCGCTCGCTAGGCGATGAACGGCAGCAGATGAAGTGGCTGGCCTATTTTCTAGGAACAGCCGTCGTGGCTCAACTCCTTTTCTTTGAGCTACCCGGCGCTTTCTTCTACCCTGAGATTTTCAGTTCGATTTGGTACGTGTTGATCCTCCTTGTGGTCTTTTTAGGCTTCCCTGTTATTATAGGCATTGCCATCTTCAAATACCGGCTCTATGCTATCGATATCATCATCAATCGCACCCTGGTCTATGGCGGCCTGACCCTACTTATCACCGTTGTATATGTCTTCCTCGTAGGCGGCATCAGTACCGTGACCGCCAACCAGTCGGGGCAAGTTATGGGCCTGGTGCTGGCAACCGGCATTGTGGCCGTTGGGGTGCGCCCGCTCCATCGCTCATTACAGGCCACCGTCGACCGCGTTATAGCTGTGCCGGATTTACCCCCCGTTGGAGAGCCTATGAACGAACCAACTCTGAAGATGACCGACCCGGCCCGATCAAGACCGTTTGTACGTTGGCTGGCGCTGCTGAGCTGGATTTTGGTCGCTTCGCTGCACATCACCCTGTTAGGCTTCGATCTGGTCAGGGACTACTCGCACATCCTGACCGTGTGTACGGGGCCGTTGGGGATGTTTGGCGGCTGCGACCAGTTGGCGGTTTCAGCCGCAGAAGTCGCTGTGCTCTCATCCTGGGGGCTGAGCCTGCAACAGTACGCCCTCTACATGCTTTTTTGGGTGGTGCTGGGGCAACTGATCTACCTGTCGTTGGGCTTGCTCATCCTGTGGCAGCAAGGGATGAGCAAGCTTGGGTTAACTGTTTCCCTGGCCTTAATTGTCATCCCCTTCTCCTTGTACTCAGGTGGCGACGAATTTGGTTCGATCCATCCCCTTCTCTTCGTTCCGGGATTAGTTGCCGCATTTATCGGCCCAATCATCATGATGACTTTTGTCTACCTGGTGCCCAACGGCCGTTTTTCCCCTCGCTGGGCTTACATTCCTCTGATCTGTACTCTTGTGCTCATGTTCCCTTTATTGCTGCAAAACGTTGTTTATCCCTTTCCAGATTGGGCAGCGTCATTTGTAAACACAACAAGTGTTGGGGCTGTCCTTTTAGCGATTGTTTTCCAGGTTTACCGCTATGCCAAACAGGCAAATAGTGTAGAACGACAGCAAACAAAGTGGATTAGCTTTGGCGTAGTGATCCTGGCTTTAACCGTCATTCTATGGGTTCCTATCTTTGGGGGTGCTCTCTCGATTCCCAGCGGCAGGCCGCGGCTCCTGGCCAACGCAAGTGGTTGGACTTTTTTATTTTTCGGGCAATACTTCTTGCCAATTGCCATCGCCATCGCCATTTTTCGCTATAAGCTGTGGAACATTGACGTCATCATCAATCGGACCCTGGTCTACGGTGGGCTGACGCTGACGGTGGTCTTGATTTACATTCTGACCGTGGGTGGCTTGGGCCTGCTCTTTCAAACCTCAGGAAACTTCGTCATCTCTCTGCTGGCCACGGCCCTGATTGCCATTGCCTTCCAGCCCGTCCGCGAGCGGCTCCAGCGGGGAGTCAACCGCTTCATGTTCGGCCAGCGAGACGATCCCTACGCCGTTCTCTCCCACCTGAGCCAGCAGTTGCAAACCACCGCCGTGCCGACCGAGACGCTGACTTCGATTGTCGAAACCATTGCCGCCACGCTCAAACTGCCCTATGCCGCCATCGAGCTGATCGAGCAGGAAACGCAGGTGGGACAGGCCGCCGTGGGCGAGCCGGTTGGGGAGACGGTCGAGCTGCCGTTACGCTACCAAAAAGAAACCGTCGGCCGTTTGCTGGTGTCACCCCGCGCCCCCGGCGAGAAATTTACGATTAAAGAGCAACAACTGCTGGCCGATATCGCCGCCCAGACCGGCCCCGTCGCCTCGGCTACCCGCTTGACCCTGGCCCTACAGCGCTCTCGCGAAAAGCTGGTGCTGGCCCGCGAGGAGGAGCGCCGCCGCATCCGCCGCGATCTGCACGACGGCCTCGGCCCCACCCTGGCCAGCCAAACCCTCAAATTGGACATTGTTCTTGATATGTTGACCAGCGATCCCGCCACCGCCGGGCAGCACGTGTCCCAGTTGAAAGCCCAAACCCAGCAGATGGTGGCCGACATCCGGCGGCTGGTCTATGAGCTGCGGCCGCCCGCGCTCGATGAGCTAGGACTGCTCGAAGCG
>JAGRCC010000097.1 GCA_020433785.1 Anaerolineae bacterium | reverse complement strand
TGGCCGGCACGGCGACCGATAGCAGGTCCTTTTGGCGGCCGCGGGCCGGACCTAACATCTGCTCGGCCGGCCAGCGGCAGATGTGACCGCTGTCGGTGACAACGACCACCACGGCCTCGTCCGGCACCAAGTCGCGGGCGGTAATCGGCTGCTCTTTGTCGGTGGCCTGATCGATGATTAAGGTCAGCCGGGGCGAGCCGTACTTGTCCTTAAGCTCGGCCAGTTCGGTCTTGATGACCTCCAGAATCTTTTGGCGCGATTGCAGCAGCCCTTCCAAATATTTAATCTGCTTGAGAACCTCTTTGTATTCCGTTTCGATTTTTTTGCGCTCCAGCGCGGCCAGACGGCGCAGCGGCATTTCCAGGATAGCGTTGGCCTGAATTTCGGACAGGTCGAATCTCTTGCGTAGATTAGCTCTGGCCGTCTCGACCGAGCGCGAACTGCGGATGGTTTGGATGACCTCGTCCAGGTTTTTCAGGGCAACTTGCAGCCCTTCTAGAATATGGGCTCGCTTTTTAGCCTTATCCAGATCATACTGGCTGCGCCGCTTAACCACCTCTTCACGATGTTCGATAAACAGATTGAGCGACCGCTTTAGGGTTAGCAGCCGGGGTTCGCCATCGACCAACCCCAACATATTGACGCTAAACGTGCTTTGCAGCGGCGTCATCTTGAACAACTGCTGCAAGACCTTTTTCGGTTTGACAGTGCGGGTCAACTCGATGACCAGGCGCATGCCCTGCCGGTCTGATTCGTCGCGCAGATCGACAATACCTTCGATTTTGCTGTCGCGGGCCAGGTCGGCGATTTTCTCGACCAGGTTGGCCTTGTTGGTCTGGTAAGGTAGTTCGGTCACGACCAGCCGGTTGCGGTTGCGGCTCATCTCTTCGATGTGAACTTTGGCCTGAACCGTTAACCTCGCCCGGCCAACGGCGTAGCCGGTTTTGATCAGGTCGTTGTCATCGGTTTTATCTTTACCGGAGCTGCCGTAGCGATAAATAATGCCGCCGGTGGGGAAATCCGGCCCTTTGATAAATTGGAGCAGGTCGTCCAAATCGACATCTTTATTTTTGATCATTTGGTCGATGGTGAATATCAGGGCATCGCAGACTTCATTGAGGTTATGAGGCGGCACACTGGTGGCCATGCCCACGGCGATACCCGACGCGCCATTGATCAGGAAATTGGGCAGCTTGGTGGGTAGGACCGTCGGCTCGGTTAGACTGCTGTCGAAATTATCATTAAAATCGACGGTATCTTTATCCAGATCGGCCATAACCTCATCAGTCACGGCGGCCATACGGGCCTCAGTGTAGCGCATCGCCGCCGGCGGATCGCCATCAACCGAGCCGAAGTTGCCCTGCCCATCGACCAGGGGGGTTCGCATTGAGAAATCCTGGGCCATACGCACCATCGAGTCGTACACCGCCGCGTCGCCGTGGGGGTGGTATTTACCGAGCACCTCCCCCACAATCCGGGCGCTTTTGCGGTAAGGCTGGCTGGCGCGCAGCCCCATATCGTACATGGCATATAAAATACGCCGGTGGACGGGTTTCATGCCGTCGCGAACATCAGGTAACGCCCGGGAGACGATGACACTCATCGCGTAGTCGAGGTAGGCTTCCTGCATCTGTTGCTCTATGTCAACTTGTCGAACGATTCCAACTTCCATTGTTTCCTCCGTGGGCGTCGGGCTATATTTAGGGTAAGAACAAGTATTCTATACAAGATATAGGTAATATTATAAACCGATTCGTATAGTTTTCAACTTACCAGAAGCGGCTAAATTTGCCAAATCTCTGGCCTGTTTGATAATGAATTGGCTTTTGAGGATTAATGAGGTTTTGCCGGTAACACGTATGAAGTTATGCGTAAATCTATTATGATTAGGTTTTGCGCTTTGTGGTTACCGGTGAACCCTTTGAATTTCAATAGTACCAAGAATACATTTATCGAGTGACGAGGGAAACCATGCTAATTCAAGATAGTACATTTTTGGTCACCGGCGCGGGGTCGGGTCTGGGCGCAGCGACGGCCGAACTGCTGGTGGAGTGGGGGGGTAATGTGGTCGTTGCCGATGTCAACGCCGAAGCCGGTCAGGCGATAGCCGCTCACTTAGGCGATCAGGCGCAGTTTGTCGAGACGGATATCACTGACGAACGCAGTGTCCAGCAGGCGATCGATGTGGCTTTGGAGAAGTTCGGCTCGTTGATGGGGGTGGTTAACTGCGCCGGGATTGTGCTGGCCAAGAAAACGCTGGGCCGGAATGGCCCGCATGATTTGGCCAGTTTTGCCAAAGTTATTGAAGTCAACCTGATCGGCACGTTTAATGTGGTTCGACTGGTGGCGGCGGCGATGGTCAATAACGAAGCCTGGGCTGATGGGGAGCGAGGTATCATTGTTAATACTGCCTCTATTGCGGCGTTCGATGGGCAAATTGGGCAGGTTGCTTATGCCGCTTCCAAGGGCGGAGTAGCGGCCTTGACGCTACCGCTGGCCCGTGAACTGGCCGGCAGCGGTATCCGGGTGGTGACTATCGCCCCCGGTATTTTTGAGACGCCCATGATGGCCAGCCTGCCCGAACCCGCTCGGCAGTCATTGGGCCAGCAGGTACCGTTTCCGTCCCGGCTGGGTCGGCCGGACGAGTACGCGGCCCTGGTCAAGCATATAATAGAAAATGTGATGCTCAACGGCGAAGTGATTCGGTTAGACGGGGCCATGCGGCTGGCCGCGCGCTAAACTATCATGGTCACTATTCCGAACGGATAGCTGTCATTAAGAGCAATTGTTTGACGAGCATAGTGGCATAACAGCCGGTAAGCAGGTAAAAAGAGATGGTTACGGCCTGGTGGCCGGGGTGCAGCGCATCGGCAGATTGGTTTTTCATGAAAACGGAGACCGGGATGAAGACCGGTCGCGTTTTGGTGTCTCGGTAATTGACGCTGCTGGACCAGTTTGTTTTTTCCACCTCGACAGAGAGGGAAGGGGGTATGGGGACGGTCTGGTCGACTGGCAGCGCAATCGTTCCCAAGTGGGGCAGTTCCACTTGAATAGCATTGGGCTGCTGCTCGATCAACTGTTTTAGCGCGTTGTTCCAGACGTAGCTGTTATACGAGGAGACAAAGAAGTTAAGCTTGCCGGCGGCGCTGTTCGTCAGCGCTATCTGATGGGAACCGGATTGTCTCAGTGCTTCTTTAGTTTGGGCTGCCTCGATAGCATCGATGCCAGATTGTAGATATTGGTCATAAGCGGTCGCCCAGTCGCCGGCTAGCAGCGCCTGACCGATGCGATGGGTGTTGTGAATACTATGGGGCAGCCCAAAACGTTGTTCGTCGTAATAATTAATGAAATGGAAAAACCGATTACGGCTTAGATTGTTGGCTAGATTGCCGGCGAGCTCAGGCGATAATTGGCGGATAGTTATCGTAAATTTGTTACCGTGGAGCAGTCTAGGACGGATCGGCTCGTGACCATAGCCCAGCAGGCGATCAATGGTGATCTTTAGGTTGTTGTTCTTAAAATGTTCATTGGCTTGCTTAACCTGCTTATTGGAAATGATAACACGCAGCGATATGGCTTGTCGGGTTACGGCGAACTCGTCTTTTAAGCCGGCGGCTGAGACATCCGACGGGGGGCATTTAAAGTAGCCGGCCAGATGTTGTAGCAGGTTAAAGGTCGTTATATCCTCTTTACTAACAGACAGATAAGTGTAAGTGGCGTTCTTTTTGGAAACATAGTCTGGTTCCAGGAAGATTTCGTCCACCATAAAGTCTGAGTTCAATGTTTTAAGTTGAAAGGGCGGTAAATCTACAGGGTTTTGAATAGGAGTCACAGTGATGCCTCGGCTCGACAGGTTTAAATTTTTAGAATTGGTTTATTGGCCTGGAGGGTCATTCTAAGTGGCGAACAGATTCAACCTGAGCGCAACATAGCTAACGTATCGCTCATGGTAACACAGCCTGACAATTATGAAAATTGTGGGGCCATATGAGATCAGTTGTAATTTCGTTGGATAAATTAAGATAAGAGGACGCGATAGACTGTACGTTTAATAATCAAGCGACCGAATGAGAAGCAGAGGGCGGTCGGTGTTGTGCAGAACCCCGGCAGCGACGCTGCCATAGAGCACTCTCGATAGGCCGGTTCGTCCGTGGCTGGCCATGGCGATAAGATCGACATTTTCCTGAGCGGCGATACTCAGAATGGTTTCAACCACCGGCCCTTCAACGACCCTGGCTCGGGCATGGATCGCCATAAGATAGAGTTTTCCGCACTGCCGGTTGAGATAGCTTTCGGCCTTGGCTAAAGCCTGTTGGATTGTATTGCGGCCGTTCGGGCGATAAGCTGGCCTGGCCGGTACGGGTACGGGGGTAGGTTGAAATACGCTGAGGAGGATGACGTCGGTATCAAATTGTTCGGCCAGTTCAGCGATGTAGGCCATTATTTTTTCAGCGCGCTCCGAACCGTCAAGCGGAACCAAAATTTTGCGGTACATGCGCTATCTCCGTGATGGATGAGGTATCCAGGGTTATGAATTATCCTGATCGATGACGGCGTTTTGCCTGACTAACAAAACTGGGCAAGGTGCGTGACGGGCTACTTTGTCGGCGACGCTGCCCAGCGTCCAACGGGCCAGCCCGCCTCGGCCGTGAGTAGACATGACAATGCAGTCTACATCGTATTCACTGGCGGTGTATAGTATCCCGTCGGCAGGAGGGCCCTCACATATGGTCACGTCAACATTTAAGCCTTGCTGCCGCAGGTGTGCTTGTTGGGCTAATAGATAGTCCTCCGCAGCCCGGTGGGCTTGGGCATAAGACTCAGAGATAGTGACAGCTGTGGCCGAAGTTAGATGAGGTGCCAGTAATGTCGGATAGAAAACTTCGACCATGCGGATCAAAATGATCTCGCTACCAAATTGGTGCGCTAGGGCGACGGCAAGCGGCAGCGCTTTTTCCGCCAGGTCGGAGCCGTCTAAAGGAAGCAAAATATGCTTAAACATGGCTCGTCTATCCTTTTATTATCATTTCAAGGATCGTCTCAATAGTTTGGGTTGTGGTAGGGCAAACTTAAGTTTGCCCTACTTTGAGATGAACCCATTCTAATTTGTTAAAACTTGCGATAACATCTTTAACCCGGCTTCCATTCCTTGCCAGGCTACGCCTGAGTGTAACGGTTTACCGGCTCTAAATCGTTGGGGTAAGTACATTCCCAATAATTTCTTGCCGTAGTGCCACACCGGCGACGACCCAACCCGGTAGGTTTCGCCATCGTCGGCGGGTACCTCAGCCGACTGCTGGTAGAAATTTTTGACTTCTAGAGGAATCTGGGCAAAGGTGGCCGTATCAAACTCATCCAATACATACATGCTAACCGGATGGGAGTAGCTGATGGTCGGTTCGGTTTTCAAGATTTCGGCCGCAATATGCTCGGCTGCGGCATCGGCTTGCAGCACCGCCAGATAGGCTTGTTTCACCGGGAAATTGGAAATATCACCAACGGCATAAATAGACGGACACTCGATGACCCGGCGGCTTTCCTGGTAGGTAGTGACAAATCCTCTCGGATCGGAAGGCAGGCCCAGGAACGGCGTCGAGGCCACGTAGGGCGGGAAGGAGACTAATAAATCGTAGGGAACCGACTGTCCATTTTGATAAACCACTTCGTTAGGCTCAACCCGTTCGACTATATACTGCTTATAAGCGGCGATATGGCGTCGATCAAACTCTTGGCTAATAATTGAATCGAATCGGTCGCCAAAAGATTGTAGGTAACTGTCCTCACAGGTGGTCAAAATTAGGTCGATACCGTCATGCTGACCGTTCTTTTGCAGCCAGGAGTCGAACAGAAACGCTATCTCGTACAGCGGGCCGGCGTGTTTATTGTTGGGTGGCACCAAAAACAGCACGCGGCGCTTGCTTGTGGCGGACGCTTCACCGGCTAGAGCCTCAAATTCGTGACGCAAGGCCAGCATTTCTTCAGGCGTCCAGATATTATGCCCGTACTCCTTCAGCCCCGGAATCTCCTCAGGGCGCATACCGGCTCCGGTAGCTACTACCAAATAATCAAAGGGTTCGGTGCCGGCTCCGGTATCGACCGTCCGGTGGATTGAGTCCACCTGATGGGCCTGGCTCTGAATAAAACGGATGTTTCGCCGTTTCAGCGGCGCTTCTAATGGGATTTTCAGCCGCTCCACATCCTGGCCAAAGGGAATGTATATCGTGTTCGGTTTAAAGAGGAAATGATCTTTATCTGATACTAAAGTGATGTCGGCTTGGTTTCCGAGACGCATACGTAAATAAAAAGCCGTTTCTAAGCCACCAAATCCGCCACCTAATACAAGTATTCTAGGGTTTGTCTTGTTCTTCATTGTGGTACTCCTATGATAGAGAAGGTAGAATTATTGCACTTTTAATATAAGCGATATCCCAAACATTTGCGCTAGCCATTTGGGGGGATTGTGAACTAATATTCTGTCTAGTATTTAAACTAGTTGTTTGACCAGGATGATTTTAAAGGTTACTCATCCAACGTGCCGATCGGCAAGCCAGTCGGCAACGCGGCCGGCTGCTCGCAGCGACTCGTCAGCTCGATGTGCCGGCCGGCTTGCGAGGAATCCAAAAAGGACTGCATCGCTTCCAGCACGTGTAAGGCCATTGCTCCATTGGCCCGATGGGGGCGATCGGAGCGTAAAGCGTAAGCCAAATCGGCCAAGCCCAGGCCACGACGGTTTTCGGTATAAGGATGCGACAATTCAACCTCGCGCCATTCAGATTGGCCGGCTTGACGCAGTAAAACCGGCCCGCCGAACGTATTGGGGTCAGGCACGGTCAGGGTACCCTCGCTGCCGTAGATTTCCAGGCGCGGCAGCTGCGAGCCCCACACATCGAAGCTGGTAATCAGCGTACCGACCGCGCCGCCGGCAAAGTCGAGCAAGCCGGTTACGTGGGTGGGCGTATGAACCACAATGGTTTGGCCTTTTTTCGCCCCGCTGCCGATAATACGGTCACGGAACGAAATGCGCGCTAAACCGGTTACGCGCCGGATCGGACCGAGCAATGCGATTAAGGCGGTCAAATAATAGGGCCCCATATCGAACATGGGGCCGGCGCCCGGCTGGTAGAAGAATTCAGGGTCGGGATGCCAACCTTCAGGGCCGTGCGACATCATAAAGGCGGTGGCGGCCAGCGGCCGGCCAATTACGCCGTCATCGATGAGCTTGCGGCAGGTTTGCAGCCCGCCGCCCAGAAATGTGTCGGGGGCGCAGCCGATACGCACGCCTTTAGCTTGAGCTGCGGCTAATAATCGCCGCCCATCATCCAGCCGGGTCGCCAACGGCTTTTCACTATAGACCGATTTACCGGCATCGATGGCCGCCAGGCTAACTTCGTAGTGCGCCGCCGGAATGGTCAGGTTAATCACAATTTCGATGTCCGGATCGGCCAGAATATCGACGGGCGTATAGGCTTTTACCCCATATAGCTCGGCTTTGGCTCTGGCTCGTTCAAAATCCAAATCTGCCACGGCGGTGATGTCGAGAATATCGAATTTCTGGCCGTTTTTGAGGTAAGTATCGCTGATATTGCCGCAGCCGATAAGTCCGATTTTAGTTGGCGTCATAGATGGGTTATTTCTCCTTGAAAATAAAAATCCAGAGCGTCAAAGTTTACGTTGACCTGGCCATAAATGACAAAGCAAGCTTTGTCGCTCCAAATTTACGTTGACCTGGCCGTAGATGACAAAGCAAGCTTTGTCGCTCTAAAGATAAATACATCAACATCACGGCTCTAAGCGGTAGCCTTTGCCCGGCACGGTGACAATATAGCGCGGTTTCTTCCAATCCGGCTCGATCTTTTGCCGGACGCGCTTCACCAGCTCATAAATCGCGCCGGGGCTAACGCCTTCGCCGATGCCCCACACACCCACGGCGATATCATCGTAACTGCATACCGTTCCGACCCGATCGCACAAAAATTGGATCAATTTTCGCTGCGGCTCGCTTAATACCAGCGTGATCTCTTCGTCGCCGACGAAGATTTGACCGGTGTCGGCGTCAACCCATACGCCGGTCTCCGTGTCCTTATCGATTTGGTGGCCGTACGTCGTCTCGATGAATTGGGCCAGCACCAGACTGAAAATTTGGGATTGGCCAGCCGTTTGGGTGATTAACCCTTTGCGACTCAACAGCGCCTCCTGCTGAGCCGTTAACGCTGTTGTACTATCGGACAGCAGCGCTAACAGTCCCTCTTGTTCGGCTTCCAATTCATTCCACAGCCGTTGGCACTCCTTTTGCACCGGCGGTAAGTTAATTAGCTCAGCCGTGGTCATTTCCAGCGGTGCCATCATATTGACCTGCGTTAGCGTGGCCACGCTGTAGATACGCTCCAATAAGCCGGGGTGCCCGCCCGATAATTCGAGCAAGCGCTGCCGATTTTCCGGTGAAACGGTCTCGCCCTGGCGGTCGGCCAGATAGGTGATAAAAGCTTGGGCATCGGCCGGGGATAACGGGTAAAGCATCATGGTATGCAGTTGGAATAACTCTCGAAATTCGTACACGGCCGCATCCGGCCGCAAATTCTCCAGAAAGTGGGAGGTGGCGGTTACAAAACACAACTGCCGCTGCAATCCATCGTGTAACGCCCGTAATTGACGGAACGGCCAGGGTGGCAGATGCCGAAAGACATCGTAAAACTCATCTAAGATCAAAATAAGCTGGGCCTGGTGGTGCTGGCAGACCATTCTAACACTGCTGGCGTACAGGGC
The DNA here is from genome assembly GCA_020433785.1 of Anaerolineae bacterium. The sequence goes on along the minus strand of JAGRCC010000097.1, from coordinate 2,374 downwards.
TCGAACCGTTACCTCTGATGGGCCGGCTTGCAGGAGCTCGCGGTGAAATTCGCGTAGCGAGGGTAATATGGCCGCCACTTCATCATGATAAGCCAACGTTTCGATGGTGCGGCGTAACAAAAGCTCATAAAAAGCGTGTTCGCTGTCGCCGGCTTCTAAACAGTCGACAAACACGATGATCGGGGTGAGCCAGCCGGTTTTGGTGCAGTGTTGGACCACTTCTTCCATTAGTAATGATTTCAACAGGAATGATTTTCCTGTATTGCTCGGTCCGACCACCGCACAGCACCAACCGGCCCGCAAATGGGTTACCAAATAATCTAATTCTTTAGCGCGAATCGGCGCACCGGGAAAAGCGGCATTCGTGTAGTTCATTGTGGCTTTTAAGTCGTTAGCGGTCAGCGATTAGCCGCCAGTCGTGTCCTTCAGGGGGAAAGATCACGGCTGAGCCATCATGGTTGGCTATTGTAGCTGCCACTAAGAAAAATATTGATAGCTGTCTTTTTAGTATACCTGTCTTCTCGTTTAACTTCAATATGATCTATTGATTAGTCAGTCAGTTAGTTAGTTGGATGGTTGAGTTTTTTATCAAAATCAGGACTACGCACCCTCTATCCAACTATCAATCCATCTCACTAAACATTTTTTCGCTCAATATTGATCAAATCGATCAAGAGCGAATATCCGGTCTCGATGCCCCCGGCGCCGGCACCCACTAAGGTGATCGGTCCCATAAGTGTTGTGTCGTAGGTGATGGCGTTGGTGGCGCCGGCAATATGGGCCAACGGATCGCTGAGCGGTAGCATTTCCGGGGCAACTTGCGCTTTGATCCAGCCGCCTTCTCGTTTAACGCTGCCGATCAGCTTCCAACGCCGGCCTTGCGCCTTGGCCTGCTCGATATCGGCCGAAGTCAGCCCGCTAATACCTTGACAGACCACATCGTCTTGCGTCAGCGGCACATCCATCAGCACATTGGCCAAAATCAGCACTTTGCTGAGGGCGTCATAGCCTTCGACATCGGCGGTGGGGTCGGCTTCGGCATAACCGAGCTCTTGGGCCTGTTTTAAGGCCGTTTGGTAATCGAGGCCCGCCTCCATCTGGGTTAAGATGTAATTGGTGGTGCCATTGAGAATACCGCGTACGCCCAGAATCTCCGCGCCGGCCAAGGCCGCGATGGGCAGCCGGATCGCCGGGGTGCCGCTCATCACCGTGCCTTCGATACCCCACCGCACCCCCTTTGCGCGCGCCAGCGCCGTTAATTCCTGATAAGCCAGCGCCGCCGGCCCTTTATTGGCCGTCACCACGTTTTTACCACTTTCAAACGCCGCCCGGCAGTAATCGATGGCCGGTTGGCCGGTCTTAATGTCGGTATAGCTAATCTCCACAATGGTATCAGCGTTACTGTCGCGAATAATCTGCAACGCCGACCACCCCCGCTCCAAACCGGGTTGATCGAGATAATCGGTGAACTTACCGGTGTTATGAACCACATTTAACAGCATACCGGCATCTAAACCGTCGGGATGGTAAAGCGATCCCTTGGATAAGGTACACACCGCCACAATTTGCGCCTCGAAACCGAGGCTTTGGTGCAGAGATGCCCCTTTATTGTGCAAAATCTCGGCTAACCCCTGGCCAACGGCGCCAAACCCGATCAGGGCTATTTTATGAGCCATAATTCTTCTCCGGATGATAAAGTTGGGACAAATTTACTCCAAAGCCCTGAAATTGCCAATATTTTAAGTTTTGATTTGCCGCTAGCCGTGCTACAATCTAGCAGTGTTTTTGGTAAATGAATTTTTTGGACTACCGACCTAATAAAGAGCCATGAATGACCCCACATCACCTCAAAATAACTATCCGCCGGCAACCTGGCGGCTGTTGATTACCCCGCCGCTGGATGGCGCGTGGAATATGGCCATTGACGAAGCGATATTGCACGCGCTGGCCGAAGATGGCGGATGGCCCACCTTGCGCTTCTTTCAATGGCAGCCGCCGGCGCTGAGCTTAGGTTACAACCAGCATTGGTCCGAAATCGATGAAGAGGCCGTCAAGCAGCGGGGTTACACCTGGACCCGCCGGCCAACCGGCGGACGGGCCATATTGCACATCGATGAAGCGACCTACAGCCTGATTATTCCCCAAAACGACCCGCGCATTGTAGGCGGCATCATGGAGTCGTATCGTGTCTTGAGTATGGGCTTGTTGAACGGGCTGGCGCGGCTGGGGGTTGAGGCGGTGCAGGCCGACCGAGAAGGGACGGCCGCCCGGCGCAAAGCCGCGCAGAAATTAGGGCCAGTCTGCTTCGATATGCCCAATCGTTATGAAATTACCTGGCAAAACAAGAAGTTGATCGGCAGCGCCCAACTGCGCC
>JAGRCC010000971.1 GCA_020433785.1 Anaerolineae bacterium | reverse complement strand
CGCGTTCCAACGCCTGGGCGCATTGGCGGGCCAGGCTAATCATAAATTTGCGGGTTTCTGAACTAAAAGTGCGAGGCCGGACAAAACTAACGCTCATACTGCCGGTGACCCGTCCTTCCACTACCAGCGGCAAAGCCGCTAAACTATGATGATCAGAGATGCGATTCTTGGCCCATTCGGGATATCGATCGGCCAGATTATCAAGCGTTTCCATAAAAACCGGCTGGCCGCTCCGAATAGTTTCGGCTAACGGTAGGTTGGCGGTAAGGGGAAAGCTCTGCCAGATAGCAAGCCGCTGCCGATCATAGCCAAAGGAATGGAGAATCTCCAGTTGGCTATTTGACTCATCAACCAGGCCCAACAGGCCGCTGTCAGCCGCCAAGACAGCCAACCCTCGCTCCAAAACAACTTGAGCGACGTCGAAGGGCGTAATCGCTTCAGACAGGGCGGCGGTAACGGATTGCATGCTGGCGATGCGTTGGGCGGTTAACTCGGCTTCGCGGCGGGCATCGTGCTCCGCTTTGTAGAGGCGGGCATTGTCGATGGCAATGGCTGCCCGTCGAGCGATTTCCTCGGCTAAAGCCAGATCGTTTTGATCGTACCGGTGCGCCGACTCAGCCCAAATAAAGGTCATCACCCCAAATGTTTTCTCCCGCGCGGTCAACGGCACTATCATCACCGAGTGGATGTTGATTTCTCGTAACAGGCGCAAATGCTCTGCGTCACGGGCAGAGGCCTCAACCATCTCAGCCGTAATGTGGGGATAAAGCTGGGCCTGCCCGGTTTGTAATACCAGCGCCTCGGCGGTGGGCTGGCTCCAATCAGGCGGGTAGCGATGATACAATTCATCGGCCAGAGCCAGTTTAGCCGGATCGGTATGGGCGACCGCGACGCGCTGGACAACGTTAGCTTCAGTGAGAATATCAACGCCGCACCAATCGGCCAGGTGGGGCACAGCCAGGTGGGCCAACCTGATGAGTCGCTCCTCGTAATCTAACGAGGTGGAAAGCATATCGCCGATCTTAGCCAGGATTCGCTGCGAAGTTTCGGCCCGTTTCAATTCCGTAATATCGCGGGCGATCCCAATAATCCCCACAATCTCCCCCTCAGAATTACGATACGGCATCTTTATCGAGTGAAAAATGTGGGGCGATTGGTCGAATATAATCGTATTTTCAAAACTATAGGACTGCCCGGTATCAATAACCGCCACATCATCGGCCCGAATTTCTTTAGCCAGGTTCGGCGGAAAAATCTCGGCGTCCGTTCGGCCAACCATCGTCGCGATGGTTTTACCGGCTACTCTGGCGCCGGCTGAATTAATAATCACATAGCGTCCATCTCGGTCCTTGGCAAAGATGGCGTCTTCTGATTCTTCGATAATAGTCCGTAAGAGCGCCGAGTTATCCTCCCACAACTCGGCAATGGTGGACAAAGACTCCGGCAAAGCAGAGTCGGATAAACTGCCTGGGGGCAGATCGGTTGACGTCATTAAGTATCTTAACTCCATAGGTTGGCCTGCCTCCTATTAGGCACAGCTAGAAAATAGACTCTTGGGCGTCATTTCAAAAAACTTCGGGCTTGTAAGCGAATAATTGGTTATTGAATATGAAGTGGTAGCCATTTGCGAGACCGCGAAGTAGGGAAGCAATGACTCCTTGACGATAATTACAACTGGTCCATAACTACTGAGGCGTAATATTTATTTCCTCGACTGATAGCGCGAACAGCGCCAATAACTTCCTCCAAACTCGATTTCAAAATGTACCCTTTGACACCGTGCTTTAAGGCATAACGAATGTAGCTGGCTCGTAGATGCATGGTGACGATAATGACTTGAGTAGGAAGATGTTGAATTTGTGTTACGACCTCAAATCCATCCAGATGGGGCATACCAATGTCTAACAAAATGATATCGGGTTGTAATTCTTTAACCAATTCAACCGCCTCTCGACCATCAACGGCCTGGGCAATCACCTTAATGTCATCTTGTTTGGCCAATAAACCACAAATGCCATCACGGATTGCTTCGTGATCATCGGCCACAACCACACTGATCGCCTTAGACGGACGTATTGGTTCATTCATTAGTCAGTTGGCCTGTAGTTCACCATGGTAATCCTTGTCTCGTTAATTTTTTGGCGATGTAATACTGATAGTATAGCTTGCTAAGAGGGGAAAGATATGGGGTAACTATCTACTATATTCCCAAAAAGGATATTATTCGGGTAGCTATTCAGCCGGAGATGACCTCATTAGCAGGCTAAGGCTGAGGCCACGGACCAGTAAAACCATATAATGTAGCCTGAAGGCCAGCGTTATTCATCAAGAAAAACCAGACCCTCTTTGAGGGCAACACGCATCAGACCGGTCACATCATTGACGCCGAGTTTGGTCATCAAATTCATGCGGTGCTTACTGACCGTTTTGGGGCTAATGTGTAACATCTCCCCAATTTCATTATTGGTATACCCATCAACAATCAACTTCAAAACCTCATGCTCGCGCGCGGTTAACTGCAAGCTGAGATCATCTGAGCCGGTTTCTTGCTCTAAACTCCACAAATTATTTAAGATCGATTTGGAAATTTCCGGGCTTAGATAGATCTCACCCCGTCGGGCGGCCAAAATGGCCAGAATCAACTCTTCGTTGACTGCATTTTTAAGCAAATAACCGGCGGCTCCGTTGCGGAGGACGCGCTGCGCAATTTTACGGCGGTTATGAACCGACAGGACAATGACTTGCGTTTTGGTGTCGAGGGCCATAATTTTGCTGGTGGCCTGCACTCCATCCAGACGCGGCATAGCAATATCTAAAATGACGATGTCGGGCTGTAACTTTTGGGCTAATTCGACCGCTTCCTGGCCATCCGCCGCTTCGCCGACCACTTCGATCCGCTTATCCCTTTCCAATAAGGCCCGCAACCCCTGGCGAACAATATGATGGTCGTCGGCAATAATCACCCGGATCATGCCGCCATCTCCCAGGGAACACATGCGGTGATGGTGGTCCCCTTGCCCAATCGCGACGTAATGTTGATCGAGCCGCCAAGTTGTTCAAAGCGTTCCCTCATGCCTAAAAGACCTAAACCTTGCGCCCCGCTGTGGGTTTGCGCGGGCAATATCACTAGAAAGCCACGCCCATTGTCGGCAATAGACAGGCAAACTTGGTCGTCGCTGTGGGAAAGGGTTACTTTAACCTCATTGGCCTCGGCATGTTTGACGACATTGGTTAGAGCCTCTTGCAAAAACCGGTAAAAACTAATACGGATCGCATCGGCCAGTTCCGGCAATTCGTAACCTTCATACTCAATTTTCAATCGGGTGCGCTGGGCAAAATCTTCACAAAACTCCTCCAGAGCGGCATCTAGCCCCAAAGTGTCCAGTTCCGGAGGGCGCAAATCGTAAGAAATGGTGCGGATGCGGTTCAGGGTTTGATCGGCCAGGTGACCGGCATCGTTTAGCCGCTGTTGCACTGCGGCAAATTCAGCCGGAAGTTCATCGCGAATAAGTCCGAGGCTGACTTTAAGCGCGTTCAAAGCCTGGCCGGCTTCGTCGTGCAGTTCTCGGGAAACGCGCTGCCGCTCTGCTTCCTGGAGCGTGATCAATTGATCAGCCAGCCGTTTGAGCCGATTGCGGTTGGTTTGCACCTCCATGTACAACTTACCGTTTTGGATAGCGGTCGCCGTTTGAATAGCCAACGCTTCGGCCAGACGCCCATCTTGATTGTGAAAATAGTTAGGGCTAGTTTTACAGCTAATCAGAACGCCGATGGTCTCTTGCCCGGTGGTTAAAGGCGCGCCGAGCCAACTGCGGGTGGCTTCACCGACAATAACCGGCTGCCATTCAGGCTCGTCCTGGGTATCTGAGATAATCAGCGTTTTTTCGGTTTCGATGATTTTTTGAATAAGGGGATATCTTGACAACGGCAGTTGCCGGCCCGACAGCGAGCGCGGCTCGATGCTTTTATCATGACCCTGGTAGGCGCTCAAATACAATTCGTCTTTGCTGCGGCACAACACCACCGACGCGTGGTCGTAATGGGTCAATCGGTCTAAATATTTGAGCGATATGGCCGCGATATGGTGAATATCAAGTGATTTCGTTAGCTCTAAATGGGCCTCGCGCAAAACTTCGGCCGTGGACCGGGCCTCTTGTTCGGACACGAACAGATCGGCATTTTGTAAGGCCAGCGCCACCTGCGTAGCCATGGCCGATAACAGCTCAAGCCGATCTTCATTGAGTTCGTGATACTCATCACTTAGCAACGTCATAATCCCCGACATTTTTTCATCAGCCAGCATGGGAACCGCCGCCGCCGAGCAAATGTCATCGTCTAAGCCGGGAATGGGCAACCAATATTCGCTGCAATTCACGTCGGGTAGCGCGATAGCCTCTTTCGATTGAGCCACACGCCAGGCTAGACCGTGCTGCAAGCGCATTTCCGCTTTTTCCTGGTAAAGTGTACGGGCCGTTTCATTATAACCGACCAGGGCCAACACTTGAAGCTGACCGGTCTGTTCGTCTATGGCTAAAACTTCGCCGCGCAAAATGGAGAGGGCCTGGGTAATCAACGCCAAAGCGTCTTGCGCCACCGCGATGGGATCGACAATCTTAACGAGACTACGACTCAATTTGTAGAGCAGTTGTAAGTTTTCCTGCTCTGCTTTTAGCTGACTCAGGGTAGAAGATAGGTCGTGTCCGGCTGGGGGCGTAGGTTCGGCCTGCTCGCCATTGGTAACCTGATGAGACTGAATTTTCTCATCAATCTCCTCCGCTTCTTCGGACGAAAGATCGGTCTGTTCATTTAGAGGGGGTTTATGCTGCTGATCCATTTTATCAACGTTCATCATCTTTGGCGACGACACACCGGTTTGCCATTCATGTATGTTTTACTATTGGTGCGCTTTTGGGCTATCAATTATACCGCTATTTCTATTGATAGAAAAGTATAGCCGACAGGCGGCGCCTCTAAAAATAAAGGTCTGGAGCGTCAAATTTTACTTTGACCTAACTACGAATGACAAAGCAAGCTTTGTTGCT
>JAGRCC010000970.1 GCA_020433785.1 Anaerolineae bacterium | reverse complement strand
GAAAAGGTGCTGACCCTGGTTTCCACCTGGCTGGCTCCGGCACTCCCTGTTATTCCGGGCTTCTGTTTTATTCCGCTGCCTATTCCCCTCTGGCTGCCAGCCTGGGTCTTCATCCTGTCCCAGGTCGCCAAAGACGCCCTGCTCGGCCAGCTAGCGATCGAAGCCTATAAGTTAGGCCAAGTTTTGCCGTTGGGGGTCGGCGTCTTTGCCCACATCGGGGGGTTGCTGGGCGGGATGCTGTTCATCTATCTTTTCATCCGGCCTGAAGTGCTGGCCGGACAGCGGTAACAAATCGGGGAGTAGGACTAGAAAATCACCATGACCAACATCGTTATCATCGGCGCGGGCGTGGGCGGACTGACGACGGCGGCCATTTTGGCCCGGGCCGGATTAAACGTCCTCGTTCTGGAAGCCCAGGTCTATCCCGGCGGCTGCGCCGGAACCTTTTACCACCAAAAATACCGGTTCGACGCGGGCGCGACGGTGGCCGGCGGTTTTTATCCCGGCGGGCCAATGGATTTGGTAGCCCAAGCGGCGGGCATCGAGCGCTGGCCGGCCCATGAGGCTAACCCGGCGATGGTCGTCCATCTACCCGATGGCGCGGCGGTACCCCGCTGGGCTGATGAGCGCCGCCACAATGAGCGCCGCCACGCCTTCGGCCTGCAGAGCGATGCTTTTTGGCGTTGGCAGGAGCAAACTGCTGACGACCTATGGAATTTGGCGCTGCGCCTGCCGCCCTGGCCGCCGCAAAGTCCGCGTGAGGCAGTGCAACTGGTCAAAGCCGGGCTAGGGTGGCTGGGCCGCGATCCGGGGCGGCGGCTTCATCCGCACCTCATTCTCGACGCCGGGCGACCGGTGGCCGCCCACATGGCCCATGCGCCGGAAAATCTGCGCCATTTCGTCGACGCCCAACTGCTGATCGCCGCCCAGACGACCAGCCGCTACGCCAACGCGCTGTACGGGGCAGCGGCGCTCGATTTGCCGCGCCGGGGCGTAGTTCATCTGGCCGGGGGCATGGGCGGCCTGGCGGCCACACTGGCCAAAGCGGTCGAACAAAATGGCGGCCAGATCAAATATAAACAGACGGTGACCCGGCTGGTGATGAAACAGGGCCAGCCGGTCGCCGTGGAGACCAACCGTCATAAATCCTTCCCGGCCGATCTGGTGATCGCCAATTTGACGCCGTGGAATTTGGCCAAACTGATGGGCGACAGCGCCCCGCGCCGGCTGCGTCGCTTACCGGCGCAGCCTCAAGACGGCTGGGGCGCGTTTGTCACCTACGTCGGCCTCGATGCGGCGGCCATTCCGGCCGATTTTGCGCTGCACCATCAGCTGATTCGGCAAGAACCGCTGGCCGAGGGTAACACCGTTTTTCTGTCGCTCAGCCCGGCTTGGGATCAGGATCGCGCACCGGCAGGGCGTCGAGCCGTTACCCTGAGTACGCACACCCGCCTTAAAGATTGGTGGGCCTTGTATGATCAGGATCGCGATGCGTATGAGGCGCGCAAGCAAGTTTACGCCGACCGGCTGCTCGATGCGGCGGCGACGGTGCTGCCCTCCATGCGCGAGGCGGCCGATTTAGTGCTGCCCGGTACGCCGGTGACGTTCCAGCGGTTCACCCAGCGCGAGTGGGGCTGGGTCGGCGGCTTCCCTCAGACCAGCCTATTCCGTACCTGGGCGCCCAAACTAGGGCCAGGCCTGTGGCTGGTCGGCGACAGCATCTTTCCCGGCCAATCGACCGCGGCCGTAGCCCTGGGCGGCATGCGGGTAGCCGCGGCCGTGCTGCAAGAGCAGACCGTCCGGGATAAGGTCAGTCAGGCCACATCGCCGCTGCTGTCGGGGGTTATGGAGTCATAAACGGTTTGGCGTTAACTTGTCTTTCTCAACGCGGCTGTGATACACTTGCACCGGGTCATTGGCCCGACTAAGTTGAGCGCGAGAAAAAGGCAGGGCGTAGTGACAAAAAAAAGATATCTTTGGCTCATTTTGGGCATAACCCTTTTGCTTATGACCGGCTGCCGGCGCGGCCAAACGAGCGATATTAGCGACATCGGCCTTGATTTAAGCGTTTCGCCTAATCCGCCGACTATCGGGCCGGCGGCGGTGGTTATTCAGCTTACTGATGAGACGGACCAGCCTCTCGCCGGAGCGACCGTCGAGTTGGAGGGGAATATGAGCCACGCGGGGATGGCCCCGGTTTTTTCCCAGGCCAAAGAAGTTGAACCGGGTCGGTATGAAGCCCCGCTGGAGTTTACGATGGGCGGCGATTGGTTTATCCTGGTCAAAGCGACCCTGCCGGATGGGCGGCAGTTAGAGCGGCAGGTCGATGTGCCGGGAGTTGAGACGAAGTGAGAGGGGATAGGTGGATGGTTAGTTGGTTAGTTAGTTGGTTAGTTGGTTAGTTGGTTAGTTGGTTGGTTGGTTGGTTAGGTGGTTGGTTAGTTGGTTAGGTGGATAGATAGTTGGTTGGTGGCTGTTACTGGGTTCATTTACTTAGCCAACCAGGTGACTGGCACTTAATCGCGGACAGCGGATAGGGAAGTTCCAATCAGCTTGACGTCTTTGGGGTAAAGCGCCAGCCACCTGGATAAATTGAGGCGATTTAGTTAAAAAGTTGCTTAAGGACCGGGACCCGGGAAATTACCACAAGATCAAGGACAAGAACAGTTAGTAAGGTGATCCCCACCAGCGGAAAGGCCAGCGAGACCAAGACCATAATGAGTACAGCGCCTTTCCAAAGCGGCATATTTTTGGGCATCGGGGGGGCGACCAGACGGAAGACGCCTTTGGGACGCCGGACCCACCAGATGATAATGCTGCTGACGGATATAAAAATCGTCGCCAGGCAGAATAAGGTATTCAAAGCCATATTCAGCCACCCCATATTGCCATTATGAAGGGCAACCCCCGCCGCCATACTTTTAGCCATAAGCGAGTAATCGGACCAGCGAACGTCGGCCAATTTTTTGCCGGTGTATTGATCGAGATGAACGGTTCGGTCTTGGCGGGCGTCGGTGATGTCGCCGCTCATGGTATCAGCGGAAACCGTATATACGCCGGTGGCGCTGCGCGGGAGATCGACGCGAAACGTGGTGAAGCCGTTATCTTTGGCATAGGCGATTACGGTGTCAAGGTTAACCGGGACATCGGCGGGTAGACCGTCGGTCCCGGCCAGTGAACCTGACGCCGGTAAAGGGGTTTGTTCCAGATTCCAGGGAACTTCTTCCAGCTCGCCATGATTGAGCGAGGCGTGCGTCTGGTCGGATAACGGGATGTCCGTCCATTTTTGAGCCGGGAAACTGCTCCAGGCCTGAACGATTTGGGTGCCCCACACGCCGGTCCAGGCCATGCCGGAAATCAGGAAGAACAGCAGCCCCACTGACATATAAAAGCCCACGCTAGCGTGCAGATCGCGCCATAGAATACGTTTACTCTTGTTAAACCGCGGCCAAAGCGTGCCATAAATCCCTTGCTTGTTGCGAGGCCACCACAGATACAACCCGGTAATAACCAGCATAATAGCTAATCCCGTCGCAATTTCAATCAGATGATCGCCGACAGCGCCAAGGAGTAAGGTGCCGTGAACTTTGTTGGCAAGGGCGTACCGGGTGGTCGACTCATCCAGCATCCCCAGCACTTCGGCCGTGTAAGGATTCACGAATACGGTCAAAGCCTGGCCGTCTTTGGTATTGATGGCAATTTGGGCGCTGCGATTTTTAGCTGTAGGGAGAATATACCGGTTGACGACAGCCCCCGGATAGGCGTTGCGAACCGCCTCGACTTGCGTTTCAGCCGAAACAACGTGGTCTGAAGGGACGACAAAAAGTTGGTCAGGGTATTGGAAGGCCATGATCGTGTCACTGTAAAGCATCACCAGGCCCGTCAGCGACAGGATGATCAGAAAGGGAATGACAAAGATACCGGCGTAGAAGTGCCAGCGCCAGGTAGCCAGGTAAAACTTGTTGCGAGTGGCTATTTTACGGCAAGGGTTGAGTGCAGCTTTGAAATCAGCAGTTTCAGTCATCGGTTCTCCAAGGTAAAATGTTGATTGTTTGTAACTACTCAGGCATGTCATTTCGAGCGACGAAGGAGCGAGAAATCCCTGAGATAACCGTTTGCAACCGAACACTGTAGGGATTTCTCCGCCTACGGCTACGAAATGACATAATGGTTGAGTAGTTACGATTGTTCTAAAGAAATGGGTTGGGTTGAGCCAAACATTAAAAAAGGCCCAATTCTATTTCTAGCTAAAATTGGGCCTTTAATTCCACGCGGTTAGTTCTCCGGGTAAGAGACTATACTGCTGCCATATTGCAGCTATTGGGTTGTTAAACTGCCCGAATATTTTCTTTATGTACCAGTCAGTATACTGATATCGTATTCGGACGTGAAGCGTAATGTGTGCGTGTTTTCAGTTAGCGAAAAATACGCGGTCGGCTAGAATTTATCGTAAAAGCGCGTAATTTGTACGGTCGTAAGGGGCATTTAAGGGGACTTCTCATTCCCTGGTATTATAGACAGACCTATAATTCGTGGTCGTCATCATCCATTCGGCGCAATACCAGATAAACAACCACAGCAATAATTAAGAAGAAGCCCCCAAAGACCAGGTTGGCGCCGGGCGTCATCAAGCCGGGGTTAAGCCACAGGGCAATAAAAATTTTTTCCATAGTTACAGCTACTCCACTTTTTGACGTCTCTGCTGTTTTCGCCATAATCAACTGACATCATCAATCACCGTCAGGTCACCACTGGGAGAACAGTCATGAATGATTCACTGGATAAAATCTTTGTGCGCGATTTACTGATTCGCGGCATTTTGGG
>JAGRCC010000096.1 GCA_020433785.1 Anaerolineae bacterium | reverse complement strand
ATTATACCGTTAAAGCGCGAGCATCCAAAATGAATTGAACTTTTTTGCAAATTACCGGAGAGACTCTACAATTCATCGTTGGTATTGAAACATTCAAGGAGTCCTTTTTGCGCAACTTTAGATCGCTTATTATTGGCGGCCTTATCGGCGCAGCGTTGTTTTTGGTGTTTAACTGCGCCGGCTATGTAATGGTAGCGCTGGTGGGGTCCAGAATAGTAAATCCTGACGATCAACGCCCAGACGCATCGGCCGCCAATCCACCGGCGGATGTGGTAGTCTTTAGTACGCCCACGGCTACCCTTGCCGCCGCCAATCTACCGCCGGCTGCGGTGCCGCTGGAATCGCCGCTGCCGCTGCTGCCAACGGTTACCCCGGGCCTACCGCTAGAAACGCCGGTTCAGGCCGAACCGGCCGAACCCACCCCCAGCGATACGCCACCCCCGCCAACGCCAAAAGCAACGCTGCCTTCACTTTCTAAGTCTGAAATTGCGTCGCAGTTAGAGATTATGAGCCACCAGAGTTATGTCGATGATCTAAATTGGCATCATTTAGTAGGCGAAGTCCAAAATACGGGCGACACCCCCATCGAATATGTACAGGTACTGGCCAAATATTACAATACGGCCGGCGAGATCATCAGCACCAAGCTGACCTTCACCGCCCCCGATACGATCTTTCCCGGCGGCAAGGCCCCGTTTGATATTGTTACGCTCAGAAAATCGCAGTGGCAGGCCATCGACACGTATACCCTGGAAGTCACCGGCGACGTAGCGGCCTCCCTGCTGAACGAAAATCTCGTTTTAGCCAACCAAAACAGCTGGATCGAAGATGGGTTTTTATATGTCCAGGGCCAAGTTGAGAACGTTGGGGAGTTGCCGGCTCTGGTCAAATTAATTGTAACGCTGTACGACGCCAGCGGAGCGGTTATTAACACTAATTGGAGTTACGCCGACTCAGGCATTATTAAACCCGGCGACAGTTCATCGTTTGTAGTGAGGATTACTCACCAAACTGATCCCAATAACTACAGCTATCGCATCCAAATTGAGGACGAGGTGGTTGAAGGGGATATTGAGGACGACTTTACCAGCGGGACAAAATAAAGGGACAAACGAACCCTGTAAATCCGATTGAGGTTATTCGGTCCGGGCCAGTCGCTGATCTAAAAAGCAGAGGATGCCGGCGGCAATGCCGCGAGCCACGATTTTGGGTTTGTATTGGAGTATTTGGCGATCATCCAGCAGAAAACCGGTTTCGATGATGGCGCCGGGGGTGCCGCGATTAATTTCGCGGAAGGCATGATAATCGGTCATATTGTCGGTGATGCTAGACGGGTGCTGCGGCAGGCCGGTGTAAGCGCCGTACTGGTCGTAAAGACAGTTGACCAGCAGATCTTCGGATTCCGGGATGGCGCTATCGGTTACCCGGGCGACTTTGAAGCCGGAGGCCCCGGGAATGGTGCAACTATCAGCGTGAATGCTGATCAACGCATCGGCCTGGTAATCGGTTAATCGATCATCAAATTCGTCCAACACATCACCCTGAACGCCCTGCCGGGCCAAAAGATTAGTCACTTCCAAGGCAATGGCATAGTTGACTTCAGCCTCGGTCAGGCCATCGGGGCAAACAGCGCCGGGGTCGTAGCCTTTATGGCCGGAGACAATCCCAACCAGCGGGCTAAACGTATAGCGGTTAACCGCCAACGAGGCAATATCAACCGCCCCCACTGTTGGGGCCGCCTGGATCGGAGGCGAGATCTGAACATCGGGCATCGGTGTCGCTTCTTGAGCGATCACCGGAGTTGGTTCAGTATTAAAGCTATAAAGGTTGACGCCCAAAGCAACGCTGGCCACAAACAAAATAAACATCGTTACAGAAAAAACACGCCGGTCGCCTCGTTTGGAAGCGGTGCGTTTTACAGCTTGATAACGTCTGGGCGTTTGGCTTTTCGACATAAAACCATGATAGCACAACTCCTCAAATTCGTCTAAAATATTATGTCATGTTTAAACATTCATCACAGCAATCGACCAAGGCTGTGACCAAGAAACGACCATCGAAATGAATGTAAACTTCTACCACCTCAATGATGAAAAATTTCTTGAATCGTGCTCTGCCGACGATTACTTGAATGTCATCCACCAACCGGGCCATTACTGGCTCGATATAGAAGACACCGAAACTGAGCAACTCTTTCACCTTTTGAATCCGTTAAAACTTCACCCGTTAGTTTTAGAGGATTGTTTGAACCTCAGCCGTAGTTCGCTAATTACTCGCTATGAAAGAACCCTCTACCTTGAATTTCCGGTTAATTTAACCGAGCAATCGATGCGGATACCCTATGTCTCGATCATCGGACTTCCGAATATCCTGATCACCGTTCGCCGAGGACCTATCCCCCACCTGACCGATCTCGCCGCCGATCTCATCAGCGGGGAACTCAAACTGTACGCGCCGACCACCTCGGCCTTACTATACACGTTCCTCGATCATCTGGTCGATCAAAATATCCTGCTCACCCTTCAGGGACGCAACAAAATCGACGCGTTGATGATGGCCTTCGATGAAGACCACGACGCGGTTGAGATCAACGATATTTTGGACATGAAGCGGCACTTGAGCCACTTGGCGATCATCGCCGAGGACCAATTGTACTGTGTAACCACGCTGATCCGGATCGAATCGCGCGCGTTTACTGTTAGCAACCAGCGCGAGTACTTTCGCGATCTGGTCAATAATGCCGAATACGGTCTGCGCTTTATCCAGCGCCAGGAACGGCGGCTGCGGGAACTACAAGATCACTATCAACTAACGCTCCACGATAGAACCGAAGCTCGCCTCAGATTTTTAACCATCATTTCAGCTATATTTCTGCCCCTGACGCTAATCAGCAGCATCTACGGCATGAATTTTATGCACATGCCGGAGTTAGACTGGCTTTACGGGTACCCATTTGCGATCATGCTAATGCTCAGCGTGGCCTTAGCCATGATCTGGCTTTTTTACCAGCGAGGTTGGTTTGAGTAGACGTAACGACTTTTATCGAAGAGTAAAAAGCAACAAAAAAAGCAGCCGATTAAGCTGCTTTTTTTATAACCATAGTGGAGATGGCGAGAGTCGAACT
>JAGRCC010000969.1 GCA_020433785.1 Anaerolineae bacterium | reverse complement strand
GCCTCGCCGCGAGTGATCGCTCAGGACGACGAGCACTTCTTCATTTATATCCATTGGTCACCCGTACCCTGCCCGGATCGACCGGAATGCCGCCAGTTGGCTTATCTAATTGAAAAAGAAGCGGGACAAATCGGCTTGCATTTAGTGGATATAGAAGGAGAGCGGATTAACAATCGTCTCCTGGATCAGGGTCGGCCCTTTTATTTCGGCTGGATGCCCGACGGCCAGCAGATGCTATGGCATACCGGCGGATCGAGCCGCTTCAATCCTGACGCCCGGTTAGCCCTATACGATATCAAGCGTGATGTCATCGAAGCGCTGCCGCACTCGCCCGCCTCGTTTCTCGCACCCGCCAGCTCTCCTCAAGGTAATCGGTGGCTAGCCACCATGGCCGATGAAGCCGAAGACACCCTTCAGATCGTTGGCCCCGATTCACCTCTCGCCGTAACGCAAACGAATGTCGGTCACCAAATTGCGTTTGGGTGGTCGCCTAATGGTCAGCAGGTGGCTTACGCGGCTGTCAGAAACCTAACCGATCCCTTCTATGGCCCTATTCATATTTTCGATGTAGAAACGGGTGAGGCTCAGCAGCTTACGGGAAACACCTTTTGCGTAAGTGGCTTTTTCTGGTCACCTGACGGGCAAAAAATTGCCTATCTGCACAAAGTGGGTTGCGACAAACCTTGGCTTCAATGGCGCGTTATCGATCTAACGACCGGCGTTGAGCGCGGCTACAACGTGTTCACACCTTCCTATCAAATGCGCTATGTGATCGCCAGTTTCGATCAGTACGCCCAAAGCCACCGTTTCTGGTCGCCGGATGGTCGCTATTTGGTCTACGGCGACCAAGATGAGGATCGGGTTGAGCGAGTCTATCTGGTCGATACAGTGGCCGAGCGAGGCACCCTCCCCATATTTATTGACGAGGGAACAATGGGTTTTTGGTCGTGGAATTAATGATGGGCAAAGTCTAGTCGATGAATGAGCTAATTGTCTGCTTCATCTGAGGAATATTCACTTGAACGATTTCCCAGATAATGCCCAAATTAACATCAAAATAAGCGTGGATAAGACGGTTTCTTAAACCAATAATTTGCCGCCAAGGAAGTTCGGCATGGTCATCGCGAAATTCATCAGACAAGTTGCGGCTTGCTTCACCGATGATCTCAAGCTGCCGAATGACTCCGTCTTGCACCAGGCGGGTTTGCTCAAACTGGGGAAAATCCAGCGTGGCTATATAAGTTTCAATCTGATTGATGGCATCCCAAATGTGCTTGAGGTAGACAATATCACTTTTCTTCATAGAGAATGATCATCTCTTGTTCGATGAACGGCCGAAGGTAGGGGCTTAGACCATCCTCAGTCACTAAATCGACGGGACGATTCAGCGTGCGGCTCAACGTGTCGATTAAGTCAAACCACTTTAGGCCGATGACCGGTCGCTCTCCCGGTGGTTTGAGCGCAACCAAAATATCAATGTCGCTGTCAGGCGTATCCTCACCTCTCGCGGCTGAACCAAATAGGGCTACTCGCGTAACTTGATAAGGCCCGAGCACCGCCAATATCTTATCGCGCCATTCTTGAAACCGAACGTCGATTGTCTCACTATAAATTTGTTTAGCCATATTAGTAACTATCAGAGAATATTACTTGTTTGAGTGTGATTGTATGTAATGCCCAAACGGATGTCAAACCGATCAATCTCAGTCCGAGGCGTAGTCCGACTCGTTGCCACACATATCGGCCCTGCGCACCTGTGGCCTACTCCATCGACAACAACACTTTCAATACCCCCGGCGCAACCGCCTGCTCGAAAGCCGCCAGCCCGTCATCTAACGGAAACGTGGCGTGGATCAACGGCTCGACATCGACCAGCCGTTGGGCCAGCAGCCGCAGCGCCGCCCCGAATGGCCCGCAGCGCGAGCCAACGACCGTCACCTCATCGACCACGACCATGCTTAAATTGAGCTCGACCTCACCGTGAAACGTACTTTTGAGGACCAACGTCCCGCGAGGCCGGACCAGCGATCGCGCGGCGGCAAAACCGGCGGCGCTGCCGGTTGCTTCCACAACCACATCAGCGCCCGGCTCGATGGTCTCACCGGCCAGGGCAGTGCGAATCCCCCGCCGCCCCAAAATATCGAGCTTGGTTTGATGGCGGCCGATCGCCAGCAGATCGCAGCCGGTCAGTTGTAGGACTTGAGCAATTAGCAACCCTAACTTACCGTCGCCTAGCACAATCACTCGATCAGTCGGCCGGATATGGACTTGCTCTAAAATCTCGCAGGCCGCAGCCAGCGGCTCGGTGAAGACCGCCCACTCATTCGGGACGCTGTCGGGTACGGGGTAGAGTAGCTTGGTGGGCAGGGTGAAGGCATCGGCCATCGTTCCGTCGCGGCGATCGATGCCCAACGTGGTGCGGTGCGGACATTGGGTCGGATCGCCCCGGCGGCAGGTTGGGCAGTCGCCGCAGTAGGCATTGATTTCACCGACTACACGCTGCCCTACCCACTCTGGCGCCGCATCGGCTTGCTCAACCACACCGACGAACTCGTGGCCGAGGATGCCCCTAAACCCCATGTAACCACGCACAATTTCGATGTCGGTGTTGCAGATGCCGGCCAGAATGGGGCGAATTAAGGCTTCACCGGCGGGAACGGTGGGACGAGGGGTGTCTGTTTGAAATTTTAGGGTACCGTCAAAGGTTAAGCTGCGCATTGAATTTTGCTCCTACGAAAGAAAGTCAGTAGAACAAATCGGCAATTTGTTCTACTCAATTAGATAATACCGCCAACCCCAACCGGACACAAATAGAAATTGTTTGGGTTCGTCAAGCCCCGGATTGATTTGGACACATATTAAGATTGAGGTAAACTTTACCTCACAAACAAGCCAGGGAAGGATTTGGCTTGTTGTTTATCTGTACCGATAGTGGAGAGACACTTGGATCATCTCTCGGATGAAAACCTCCTGCAAAAAATCGCCCAACAAGACTCGGCTGCGCTAGAACTGCTGTATGATCGCCACGCGCAAACCGTGTTTAATTTGATTGGCCGCATCGTGCGCGATATGGCGATTGCCGATGAGCTGCTGCAAGAGACTTTCTGGCAAGTGTGGCAGCAGGCCGATCGCTATCGCGGGGAGGGCAGCGCCGCTGCCTGGATGTACCGCATCGCGCGCAACAAAAGTCTGGACCAGCTCCGCCGACAAAAGGCCCGCCCCCAGCCGCTCGAAACCGGCAGTGAAGCCGATGACCAAGCCGTATGGGACCAACTTCCGGCCGATAATGCGGAAGTGGAACCCGTAGTGGAGCAGCGACGAGATAGCAATGCGGTCCGTCAAGCCTTGCAAGAAATCCCGTCTGAACAGCGCCAATGTCTGGAGTTAGCCTATTTTGAAGGCATGAGCCAGCGCCAAATTGCCGAGCATACGGCCACCCCATTAGGCACAGTTAAAACTCGCATCAAAATGGGCATGGAAAAAATGGAGCGCTTTTTACGGGCTGAGGGGTATCGAACCGAGGATTTCTATTGACGGAGTCTTAAATTGTGAATAATCACACATCCATTGATACAGTGGGTGCGTCAATTATTATGGGGACGTCGGCTAAGCTCGAACAATTAACTGATAGAAACGTATGAACTCTGAACTGTCACGCGAACAAATATTAGATATGCTGCCTGCTTTTGCTCTCGGAGCACTTGAACCGGAGGAGATGCTGCTGGTTGAAGATTACCTGGAGCAAAACAGCGATCTGCTGCCGGAGCTTCATTTGGCCGAGGAAGCGGTGGCTCAATTGGCCCATGCCGCGCCAATGACGCCCTTGCCGGCGGATGCTAAAGCTCGCCTGATGAGCCGGGTTGAAGCCGATCGACGTCCGGCGCCGGCTCCCCCTGTGGCCGCTGCTGAAACCGTCGGCGCCGGCTGGCTGGATACAGTCCGGGCCTGGTTTACTCCCCTAAACGGCTGGACGGTTGTGGCCGGAGCGGCAGCGGCGATCTTGGTGATCGTGCTGCTTTCCACCGGCCAACTGCAGAGCCGGCTGGACCGGCTGACCGATGAAGTCGCCGATCTGCAGACCATGGTCAGCGAACTACAAACGGCCAACAGCCAGCTGCAACAGACAAACCAGGTGCTTGAGCAGCGGTTGCAAACCGATCAAGCCCGATTGACCTTCATCGCCAATACGTCCCCGCAGCAGACATTTCAGGTTCCGGCTACGGCCAATTCGCCCACCGCCAACGCCAACGGCACTCTTTATGTCGGCAACGATAATGACGCCCTGTTGCTGCTGCAAGGTTTAGAGCCGCTAGCCGCGGATCAAACTTATGAGCTTTGGGTGGCGCGTGCCGGCGATACCATCCCTACCTCGGCCGGGCTGATCGATTTACAACCGGACAACAATGACTGGTTTTTAGTATCGCTGCCGCTAACGTCCCAGGATGTCAATGTGGTCGGTTTAAGCATCGAACCGGCCGGTGGCAGCCCCGGCCCCGGCCCCAGTGGGCCGATAGTGCTACATACGCGCTAACTCGGTCTCTATTGTCAGTAAACAGGCCAATCAAAAAATCCGCTTCGCACTAAGTGCGAAGCGGATTTTTGTTTTTAGCAAATCCAATACATCCAGTTCACCAACCGCTGCGTCAGTATAAGTGAAGGCATAAAAACCAAAGCGCGTTTTGGATAATCATAAAACAGAAATCAGGAGTATTGGAGATAAAAATGTCTAGAAAAGCAACCTATATTTTAACGTGTATTTTACTTTTGTTAGGTCTACCGGCAGCGACGTTCGCCCAAGGGGCATCGGTATCGTGCGCTCAAGATTACACCGTGCAAAGCGGCGACTCGCTGACCAGCATCGCCGGCCAACTCTTCGGCAGCGGCGATGCCTACTCCGCTATTGTCGATGCAACAAATGCGGCCGCGCAGTCCGGCAGCTACAACACCATTACCAACCCCAGCCTGATTGTCCCCGGCTGGACTCTCTGTATTCCCAATGCCGATGACGTTCAAATGGCGATGGACAGCGGCATGATGGATGATGCGATGATGGATAGCAGTATGGGTATGATGGACGCCAGTATGATGGGCACGACGATCTTAGCCACGGCCAACCCCGGCGATCTGGCCAACGACATTCTGGTCGGCCTCTCCCCTGATTTAGCGATGGAACAATCGGCTTTTAGCGGTTTCAGTGGCATCACCAGCATTGAAAGCGTGAAATACAGTCACGACGGCACCGCTTACCTGACCGCCGATCTGGCCGACAGCACCGGCGCGATTGTCATTGTTGACAACCTGATGAGTAGCAACGCCATGATTGGCGACGGCTCACGTATGATTGCCGGCCCTAGCACCGGTCTGGTGGCACCCAAAGGTCTGTACGTGGTCGATGACTTGGGCCTGATCCTGGTCGCCGACTTTGGTGCAAAAGACATCAAAGTCTTTAGCACCGACTCGACCGGCGACGCAGCCCCGCTCTTTACTGTCGACAACTTAGGCGGTGAGCGCAGCCTGTGGGATATTCACCACGATCTGGCTTCAGACACCCTCTTTGTGGCCGGCACCGATGGCGCATTTCTGGTCTATGATAACTTCTCGGCCGATCATGGCATGGCCGGTCCCAACCGCGTCGTCACTCCGATTAACACCCTGGGCGGCAAGATTTCGGTCAACCTGCACGGTATCTACTACGTCCCCGCCAGCGATACACTCCTGCTGTCTGATGTGGGCGATGCCGCCAGCGCCAGCGACGGCCAACTGTTTACCATTGCCAACGCATTAAACGTGCGCAACACCGCCCCGGTAGTGGCGCAAATTGCCGGCAGCAACACTCAACTAGGCAACCCGGTTGACATCGATTTTGACGGCAGCAATCTCTACGTGGCTGAAAAATCTAACGATATGGTCCTACGATTCGATAATATTCTGGCTAAAACCGGCATGCTCAACATCACCGCCGATCAGTCGATGGCCGTTACTAAAGCCGAATCGGTAACAGTGGTTGACCCTTCGATGATGGGTCAAAGTATGATGATGGACAGTGGGATGATGGGTAGTGCGGTATTGGCCACGGCCAACCCCGGCGAACTGGCTAACGATAAGCTCGTCGACCTGTCGGCTGACCTGTCCGCAACGCAAACGTCGTTTAGCGACTTCAGCGGCATTACCAGCGTTGAAAGCGTCAAATATGGCCAAGATGGCGCCGCGTACCTAACCGCCGATATGGCGAACAGCATCGGCGCCATTGTCATCGTCGATAACCTGATGAACAGCAACGCCATGATTGGCGCCGGCTCACGCATAATTGCCGGCCCAACTACCGGCTTGGTTGCGCCTAAGGGCTTGTACGTGGTTGATGACCTGGGCTTAATCCTGGTGGCCGACTTCGGCGCGAAGGATATCAAAGTCTTTAGCACTGACTCATCCGGCAATGCCGCGCCTCTTTTCACCGTCACCGACTTAGGCAGCGACCGCAGCCTGTGGGACATCCACCATGATTGGGCTTCGGATACCCTTTTTGTGGCTGGCACCGACGGAGTAGCCTTAGTATACGATAACTTCTCTGCTAATCAAGGCGCGAGTGGTCCCGACCGGATGGTTATCCCCGCTGATGAGAGCGGTAAAAAGATTTCGGTCAACCTGCACGGCGTTTCCTACGTCCCCACCAGCGATACACTGCTCCTGTCCGATGTCGGCGACGCCGCCAGCGCCAGCGACGGCCAGTTGTTCGCTATCAACAATGTTTCAATGGCTGACAATTTAGTCGCCGTTGATCTGCAAATTGGCGGCAGCAGTACCCAATTAGGCAACCCGGTCGATATCGACTTTGACGGCAGCAACCTCTACGTAGCCGAGAAATCTAACGATATGGTCCTGCGGTTCGACAATCTTCTGGCCAAAAGCGGCACGCTTAACATCGCCGCCGACCAGTCGATGGCCGTTACCAAAGCCGAGTCAGTGGTGGTTGTACCGTAACTTAAATATCCGGTAAAAGTCAAAGACCTCAAAGGTGTAACGCTTTGAGGTCCTTTTTTTTCCTTGAAGGTAGATTCCGTAGGACAAACTTAAGTTTGCCCTACGGAATTTTCATCGTCATTGCTATACCGAGATTCTGTCGGACTTCTTTAAACAGTAGTTTTTCGACGTTGTAGGGTTCGGCTTAAATGCCCTACCGCCTGATCAACCCCAAGATAAAGATCAGAATGATCGCCCCGACAAAGGCCACGATAATCGAACTGGCCAGCGGATCTATTCCCAGATTGATCCCCAGCCAATCAAACAAATAACCGCCGATAATCGCGCCGACAACCCCGATAGCCAGGTTACCGACCAGGCCGTAGCTGCGCTTCATCACCACGCCAGCCAGCCAGCCGGCGATCAAGCCTACAATGAGAAAAATGATAATATCCAAGGTTAATTCCCTCCACTCCTATGGCATAAATTCTTAAGACACTTAAATCTAAGGCAGATGCATCAACTTCGCAAATTTTGATGGGGCAGTGAGGGTAAGTACCTTCGGGCAAAAAATAAAGTACCTTTGCCCCTACCCAACCCTTTGTCAATCCGCTATCATAGTCAATGACTGTTTGTGCACCATTTAAGACCAACGATTGCGACCTGTTAAGCAAAACACCTTACCAACATCAACCGGAAAATCGGAGAGACCGTCGTCCCCCCAAGCGTAGGGCGCATTGAGCCGCACCATTGCTATAAATTCTCCTTTTTTCGTAACAAATTGAAGCTTGCTTGCCCACTTCATAATCGTGATCGACACAAGGAGACCTTCCCTTGAAACTATACAAGCTTATTCCCACCTTTCTCTTACCCCTACTACTAGTATTGAGCGCCCTTATGCCCTCTTCAAGCCGAGCAGCGGGCAGTGTGTTAGATTTTATTGAAGCTTATTATGATGGCCCCGATCTGGATGGAGCCGGTTCGGTCACGATTAGCTCTGACAACAAGCATGTCTACGTGACCAGCCAGAATAACAGCGCCGTAGTCGTGTTCAGCCGAGATAGCAGCAGTGGTCAACTGACCTTCGTGGAAATGCTCAGAGACGGCGTGGGCGGCGTAGACGGCTTGTATTTCGCCAGCTCGGTTACGGTCAGTCCCGACGACAAGCACGTCTATGTGACGGGCCTATTTGACCACGCTGTGGCGGTGTTCAGCCGGGATAGCAGCAGCGGCCAACTGACCT
>JAGRCC010000968.1 GCA_020433785.1 Anaerolineae bacterium | reverse complement strand
CACTAATAACCACAGATTATTAGCCTGAGTTCGTAAATTAAAGTCAAGTATGTCATTTCGTAGCCGGAGGCGGAGAAATCCCTCAGGCATCGCCATAAATGAAGCCTTCGTAGGGGCAAATTTGAAATTGTCGCTTTAAATTTCCCCAATCAAATCACTTTTTATTGTATTGTCATAGGGATTTCTCCACTGGTGCTGCGAAATGACATGAAAGATATTAATTCCCCAACTCAGATTATTAGTATGAATCTGATGACAAGTTTAAAAGTCTCTCTATTTACATCCGCATCTTAGGCCTGGTCGCCGGCCACAAACGTTTCATACCAATCAGCGATAATCCCCGCGTGTTTTTGCGCCCACAGCTCCCACACCTGCGTCACATAGCGAGCGACCAACGCTGTCCGGGTGTCCGGCGTCGCGCCGTTGACAATATCGACCACCGTCAACGCCTCGGTCAGCGGTGGCGGCGACAGCCAGGTAAAGCGGCCCTGTTTACCGCTTTTGCCCGGACGTAAAGCGTGTTGCTTGACCCACACCGCCTGATCCACCCCAATATCTTTGACCAATACACCGTAAAGCGCTAATAGATGCACCGCTACCGATTGCACCGCTTGCGGCGACGGTTGGCCCGGATGTTGGACCGCGTAGGCATCGATTAGCAAGACATTGGTCGGCGCGAGCGTTAGCGACGGCTCGCCGGCGTTATTTAAGGCGGAAAAAACGGCCCAACACCCGGCCGAAGCCCCAATATAGCGATGAGTTGGCCCTGTCCCTTTTGGCAGCGAGACACCACAGCCCGGACACATCTCAACTTCAGTTTTGGCCGGCAAATTCATTTTTCTTCGCCTTTCTTACTCTTTTGTCACGGTTTGGGGAAATCTGACCATTGTTTCAGCCGCTTTGGCCGCCGTTTCAAAGCGTTTCCGGGCGTAAAACAGAAGAACAGCCAGCCCCACTCCAAAACCGACGATTCCGAACAAGATTGACCAGATGATCTGCCCCAAAATTAGATAGGCCATCAATCCGGCCAGCAAAGCGAACAGCAATGACAAAATAGATTGGATGGTGGTTCTCAAATTGGAGGTATTGTTCGTCACCCAGCGAGTGGGTTCATCATGGTGCTGCCAGGTGACGTAGGGGGCGATTAAAGGATCACGGTCGATAAAAAAACGGCGGATGCGGCCGGTGGCCCGGATATTGAGGTCGGTATTGATGTCACGCGATATCGTAAAGCGAAACGCGCTCCACCCCATCAATATCAGAAAAATTAAGGCACCGATGCTAACCATTTGCAGGTTAAAGGCTGACATCACATTAATCTGACTAACCAACACCAATCCGGCTAGGACAGATGAAGTCAAGGTGATAAAGAAATTTAATCGATTTAACCCCTCTTCCCGCAAGCGTCTGGTTTCTTCCGTAATCTGATTAAATTCGGCCAGCAAAAATTCGACGCTATCATCTCGGTGGGGATTTTCCGGCCTATTCATGGTTGGTGTTCCGGTAGACCTAACGCTATCAACTCTCTAAACTCCAAAAACCATAATCCGGATAAGCCCGAACCAAACAAAGCGATATCATCCACGAAGGCACACCAAGAAACACTAAATTTTTTATCTTTTGTTGGTGTAACTTCGTGTCCTTCGTGGATCAACCTTCTGGCTTTTATGGTCAGACGTGGCTTGGTTAGATACTATTGGCTGCGCTGCCAACTGGTGGCCAGGGTTACGCCATTGACGGCGATAATATTATGGGCTAATTGTTCCGCCATGCCGGGTATCAACATCTTCATATTTGATAGGTAAGCCTCGCCCCAAATTTTAGAGAGCTTCCGCCGGGCCATTTCATTGACGTAGATAATTTTCTCTTTCGTGATTAAAACCATCGCCGTTTGGCCGGAATTTTCCGTAACAGCGAACACAAACTCATTGCGGTCCGCCTTCAGCCCTTCATACCAGTAATCGATATTTTCGGCCAATTCATAATCAAACAGGGCTTCGGTCATCGCTCCATTTTGAATCAGGGCTTTACGCAGTTCTGCTTCTATCCTCTTGCTCATTTATTTATTTGTCCTTTTTTGGCTTAACTTGTCTTACAGGACTTACTACAGCGTAAATTAAGTATGGGAAC
>JAGRCC010000967.1 GCA_020433785.1 Anaerolineae bacterium | reverse complement strand
ATCACGATTTTATCTATCATAATTCCGTAAATCTTGTAAATCCTGTCTAAATTTTTTCACCACGGTTTAGTGCAGAGCTACCACTTGTTCCAACCGGGCAAATCAGCGATTTGTCCTACTAAACCTATTTTCAGAGGAGCTATTTATGCCTCAGTGTACTGGGGAGATGTCTCACTCCTTCGTCGCTCGAAATGACAGGTTGGCTGAGTCGTTACGTGGATTTTTAATCTGAGGATTAAGGTAGACCAGAGCATGGCCCTGGTCTACCTGGTTAGCTTCTGCTGTTTATTGTTAAGCCGCTGCTTCCGACGCCGCCACGGCCACTGGTTTAGCCGCCGTCTGAGTGACGGGTTTCTTCATTACAAAGAGCATCCCGGCGGTAACCACGGTTCCCACCAAAATCGCCACAATATACATCGGCAAGTTGCCGACGGCATTAGGGATAGGCAAAACGAAGATGCCGCCGTGCGGTACGCGCAAGGTGCAGCCAAAGAGCATCGATAGCGCGCCCGTGACCGCCGAGCCGACCATAATCGACGGGATGACCCGGAACGGGTCCTTGGCCGCAAAGGGGATCGCCCCTTCAGTAATGAAGGACGCGCCCAGGACCCAGGCCGCTTTGCCGGCTTCTCGTTCGTCGGCGGTGAAGCGATCTTTGAACAGGGTGCTGGCCAGCGCCAAACCCAGCGGCGGGGTCATGCCGGCAGCCATCACGGCGGCCATCGGCAGGAAGATGTCACTATCGATTAACCCGACCGAGAAGGCATAAGCCGATTTATTGACCGGCCCGCCCATATCGAAGGCCATCATCGCCCCCAGGATCAACCCGAGGACCATGGCGCTGCTGTCCTGCATCCCGCTGAGCCAGGCCGTCAAGGCATCCAGCGCCAGCTTAACCGGCGTACCGACCACATAGATCATCAACAAACCGGTCACGGCCGAGCCAATCAACGGCAGAATCAGAATGGGCTTTAACCCCTCCAGTCCGCGCGGCATTTTGAGGACGCCGCTCAACCAGGCCACAAAATAGCCGGCGATAAAACCGGAGACGATCCCGCCCAAGAAGCCGGCGCCAATACTGCTGGCCAGCATCCCACCAATCATCCCCGGCGCGATACCGGGCCGGTCGGCGATGGAGTAGGCGATGAAGCCGGACAAAATCGGCACCATCAAGGCGAATGCTGACGGTGCGCCAATCTGGAACAAAGCCCAGCCAAAAGTGTTGGTGTTATCATAGACGTAGATGCCGCCAAAAGCAAAAGCCAGCGCGATGAGCAAGCCCCCGGCCACCACAAAGGGCAGCATATAGGACACGCCGGTCATCAGGTGTTTGTAAGGTCCGGTGCGCGAGGCCGAACGCTGCTTCTTGAGCTGCTCGACTTCCGTAGCCAGGTCGGATTTACCGGCTGCTCCGGCCCCGCCGTAAACGTTGGCTTCGGCCAAGGCTGTCTCCACCACTTTGGCCCCGTCGTGAATGGCGGCTTTAGTTGAGGTTTCGTAGATGCGCTTGCCGACAAAGCGGCTCTTGTCGATCTTGGTATCGGCGGCAATCAGCAGAATATCGGCCCGTTGGATATCTTCCGGCGTTAGGGTATTCTGTGAGCCAACCGAACCTTGCGTTTCCACCTTTACGTCGTGGCCCAGCGACTCCGCGCCGGCTCTCACCCCTTCAGCCGCCATAAAGGTGTGGGCGATGCCGGTGGGGCAAGAGGTGATGGCAATAATGTATTTCTTCTCGGCCGTTGACTCGACTTTGGGCGGGCCCACCGTTTCGGCTACGGGCGGCGGGGCTTCTTCTTGGGATTCCTGCAAGGCGCTTTCGATGACGCCTTGCGTATAGCGAATAGCTTCGCTGGTCGTCGCGCCATAAACGGTTTTACCGGCAAATCGGCTCATATCCACGTGGATATCGGAACTAATGATGACCACATCGGCGGCGGCGATATCTTTCTCGGTGAGCACATCTTTGGCCCCTTCAGCGCCTTGGGTTTCGACTTTGATGTCGTGGCCCATGGCTTTGGCCGTTTTCTTAAGGGCCTCCGCGGCCATAATGGTATGAGCTATCCCGGTAGGGCAGCCTGTCACTGCTATTATCTTTGCCATTTTTACCTCCAGATGGTTAATTAAAATATTTGATTTCTACTTGGTCTTTGAAGTCTTCGATCGCCGCTAGAGACGGCAGGCCGGAGCCGACCTGGGTAATCGCACTGATCGAAAAGGCCGTAGCCAGTCGAGCACACTCTTCCAGAGACAGCCCTTTTATTTTGCCGGCCACGGTGCCGCTGACCATGGCATCACCCGCGCCAACCGTGCTTTTGACGGTGACTTTGGGTGGAATGGCCTGGACCACATGATTGGCTTCAACATAGATGGCCCCTTGCTCACCTAACGAAACCACCACGGTCTCGATGCCCTGATCGAGCAACTGCCGGGCCGCTTCAACCACTTTGGCTTCTGATTTGATTTGATTGCCGGTTAGCTCGCGGAGTTCGTCCAGATTGGGTTTGATCAATGTCGGCGCCGCTGACAGGGCCAACTTGAGCGCCCGCCCGCTGGTATCGAGCG
>JAGRCC010000966.1 GCA_020433785.1 Anaerolineae bacterium | reverse complement strand
TGGCGCTTGAATTGGGCAGCCGATTGGCCGAACATTTCCCGGATGGCGTCTTCTTTGTTGAGCTGGCCCCGATTGGCAGCGGCGAGGCCATCATCCCGGCCGTAGCCGAGGCCATGAGCTACTCGTTTCAGCCCACCGGACGCAGCCAGAAGCAGCAAGTGCTGGATTACCTGCACTCCAAACAGGTCTGGCTGATACTGGATAACTTTGAGCATCTGATCGACAGCGGAGCTGGGCTGGTGAGCGAGATGCTGGCCGCGAGTCCCCGCCTGAAGGTGCTGGCCACCTCCCGCCAGCGGCTTTACCTGGCCGGTGAGACCTTGTTTATCTTGCAAGGGCTGAAGCTGCCCGAGGCCAATACATCCGATCTGGCGGCCCGGTCGGCGGCCATTGAACTTTTTCAGCAAACGGCGCGACGTGTTAGGTCGGATTTTGGCCTGACTGAGACGAACCTGCCGCATGTCACGCGGGTATGCCGCTTGGTGCAGGGCATGCCGCTGGCCATTGTCCTGGCGGCGGCCTGGGTAACCGTGCTGTCATCGGCGGAAATTGCCGAAGAAATTCAGCGGAGCCTCGATATTTTGGAAGCTGAGGGCAGCGAGCTGCCGGCACGCCTGCGCAGCATTCGGGCCGTGTTCGACCACGCTTGGAGCATGATGACCGAGGCAGAGCAGCAGATTTTTATGAAGTTAGCCGTCTTTCGCGGCGGCTTCACCCGCGAGGCCGCCGACAAAGTGGCCCAGGCCGGGCTGCGCCACCTGCAATCACTGGTCACCAAGGCCCTCATCACTCGCGATGCCGACCAGGGCCGGTATCACATCCACGAACTGCTGCGCCAGTATGCCGCCGAGAAACTGCACGGGTCCGGTCAAGTTGACTCAACCCGTCAGGCTCACACCCACTTCTATCTCACCTACCTGGCCGAGCAGACCGCTCGCCTGAAAGGGACGGAGCAGTTAGCCACGCTAAAACGAATCGAGGTCGATTTTGAGAATATGCGTGAAGGGTGGGCCGACGCGGTGGCGAACCGGCTGTATGATCGGCTGGGGCAAGCCTTAGAAGCTATGTACCTGTTCTGTTTCTTGCAGAGCCGCTTGGAAGACGGCAAGACGTTGTTCGACCGGGCCAGACAAGGCTTGGCTCCGGCGCCGAACCAGCCACCGCATCCGGTCTGGCTGGCCTTAGGCTTACGTTTTTACAACACGGCCGATAGTCATGCGGTCTTACAACAACGGCTTGAGGCGTCGCTGGCTCTGGCTCGTGAGCGTGATGACCGGGCGGAGGTGGCCTTTTGCCTGCATACCCTGGCCACCATCGCCCACTATGTCGATCAAAACCCGCCGCAGGCGATTGACTATTATGAGGAATGTGCCGCTATTTACCGGCAGTTGGACGAAAAGTATTATCTGGCGCAAACGCTCAGCAAACTGGGCGAAGCCTACCAACTCCTCAGCCAAAACGCCTTGACCCTGACCTACGTCAATGAGGCTTACCAACTCCAGCGCGCTATTGGAGACCAGATGGGCGAATCAGAAACCCTGCGCGCCCTGGGGATGACCGCTTATCAATCCGGCGATTACGACGCGACCGATGATTACTTTGAAAAGGCCTATAACATCCAGCTAAAAACGGACTATGTGGTGGGCCAAGCGACCAGCAACCTCTATCGCGGTTACATGACCTTTATGCGCGGCGAGACCGTCGCCGGACAGGCGTTAGTTGAAAAGGCCCTGGCCCAGGCTCTGGATATTGTTGACTACTCTACCCAGGCCTGGTGTTGGGCTATCCTCGGCTGGATTAAGTGCGCGGCGGGCGATTATACCCAGGCCGAACAACACCTACGCCAGGCCGAAGCGATCGAACCCGACCCCTTTCGCCAAACCGGCGCCGGTAACCCTTTCCTCAAACTGCAAATCAACTTTGCCCAATCGCTGCTGGCCAGTGGTCGCGGCGACTACGTGGCCGTACGGCACTATCTCCTTCAGCCGTTGCGCCTGGCCGTCAATACCTCCAGCCAACCCTTTATGACCTTGTCGATAGCGGCGGCAGCCCTCCTCTACGCCCACAATGGACACTCGGAGGCGGCGGTCGAACTGCTGGGGTTGGTTTTCAGCCAGCCGGTTAAAGGGACTAACTGGATGAAACAGTGGGGTTTGCTGAACCACGTTCAAGCGCATCTGCGTAATACGCTGGGCCAGGCTGCATTCGAGGCTGCCTGGCAGCGGGGCGAATTACGGGAGTTAAAGGCGGCGGCTGAGGGTGTGCTGCAAGAAATCGAGGGGTAGGTTTAAGGAAAATAGAAATTACCATGAAGGACATGAAGAGCATAAAGGGAAAAAAACGTAAGCGTTCGGCCCTTAGCTATCAGCTTTTTACTTATCTTGACAAATGTTTGGGTTACACAGCCGGTCACGAAGGCCCAAACGTTATCTTTAGCCTTAAAGCTGACGGCTGAAGGCTGATAGCTGAACGCTTATTAAAACTTCATGTCCTTCATGCCCTTCATGGTTGATTAACTCCTTATCCAAAAAGCCGCTTTCGGTTTAGACGGCTACGCCTTGTTTAGCCATCAACAAGTAAGTTAGCAGTTCCCCTTTACCCTTGACCGAAATAGCGCCGCGCGGCTCGAATAGAAAGGTGTGTTGTAGCGACTCATATGTGGCCTGCGTGACCTGAATCTGGCCGGCCAGACCGTGCGACTCCATCCGGCTGGCGGTATTGACCGTGTCGCCCCATAAATCATAGCTGAACTTCTTTTTGCCGATAACGCCGGCCACGACCGGCCCGGAGTGCAGGCCAATACGCACTTGTAGCTGCCCCATCGCTATCGCCGCAATTTCACGCTGCATGCCTAGCGCCATCTCGGCGGCAGCGGCGGCGTGGTCAGAGCGGGGCATCGGCAGGCCGGCTACGGCCATATAGGCATCGCCGATAGTTTTGATTTTTTCCAAACCATACCGGTCGGCCAGGCCGTCAAAGCGTGAGAAGATGTCATTCAGCAGCTTAACCAATTCCTCCGGGCCAATTTGGGCGGAGAGGGTGGTAAAACCGACGATATCGGCAAAAAGGACGGTGACTGCCTCGAAGTGGTCGGCGATGATCTCCGGCGACTGTTTGAGCCGGTGGGCCACAGGCTTGGGCAGAATGTTGAGCAGCAGCCGCTCCGACTTTTCCTGCTCGTGCATCAGCATTTTGTGTTTGTCGGCCAGGTCAATCAACACTTGCTCAAGCTGCTGGTTCAACTGCTGCATATCGCGTTCACGGGCCTTGCGCTGGTCGGTTTCATGCTTGAGCTTAAGCGCAGAGCGAACCCGGGCTAACAGTTCGACTTCATTGGGCGGCTTGGTAATGTAATCCATGGCCCCGGCGGTAAAAGCCAACTGCAAATCTTCGGTCTCGGTGCTGCTGGTGACCATGATGATGGGGATATCGCGCCGGGCCTCGACGGCCTTAATCTGGCGGCAGGCTTCGATGCCGTTCATCAGCGGCATATGCAAATCCATCAGGACCAAGTCGATGCAGCAGCGCTCATTCTGCTTAAAATGGTGCAGCGCTTCGGCCGCCGAGCCGGCCAGCAGCAGGTCGGTGTAACCTTCATCTTCCAACAGTGCGGCCAGAGCCAGCCGTTGGGTGGACGAGTCATCAACGATGAGAATGGTCATAGGATAGGTCCTCCTTTAAAGAATGAGAATTGATTAACTCAAGTTACCATCTATATTTCCAAATCGGGGGTAGGGGGTAGGGAGTAGGGATTAAGGGCAAAACCCTTACTTCTGACTCCTTACCCCCTCAAATGCAGTGGAGGCATCCAGGCGTTCATGCAATAGCTGGCGGGTCTGGTCAAACGCCTCCACCAATTGAGCCACGGTCGTGGCGGCATCGTTGATTAGCCCCCGGCGGCCCTGCTGTTCCAATTCCGAACTCAAGCCGGCGACGCCGGTAACACCCACATAGCTGCTGCTTCCTTTTAAGTTGTGGGCCACTTCCCGAACCACCTGAGTATCATTTTCAGCCACCGCATTTCGCAACGCGCTAACCATATCCGCCGCCTCGCTCAAGTAGCCGGCGACCAGCTTCCGGCCGCTGGGTCGGATTAACAGTTTGTCCAGAACAGCCTGATCAATGTGTTCGTTCGAGTTTTGACTAGAAACGGCTGGCGTCGAGGCCGGTTCGGGTAGCGATACCCCATCCAGGTGGTTCGGCTCAGCCGCGCTTCGGCGGCGTCCGGCCCGTTTTAAAACTAAGCGCAGCTCTTCCAGGTAAACCGGCTTGCTGATGTAATCGTCCATCCCGGCGGCCAGGCAGATTTCGCGGTCGCCTTGTAGGGCGTTGGCGGTCATCGCGATGATGTAGGGCCGGTTGGTCGTGGGCAACCCATCATCGCTAGCGCCGTTTAGGTTATTAAAGCCTCGTAACGCTTGGTTAGCCCAAATGTCGTGAATGCGTTGGGTGGCTTCCAGGCCATCCATCTCCGGCATTTGGACATCCATCAAGATGACATCGTAGGGCTGGCGCAAGACCGCCGCTAAAACTTCCAGACCGTTGGCGGCCACATCGGCCCGGTAGCCGATCTCTTCCAGAGCCAGCAAGGCAAACTTCTGGTTGACTTGCACATCTTCGGCCAACAAGATGCGGAGATGAGAGATTGGCGAATGGAGATTGGTCACTGGTAATTGGGACTGACTTGGCGCTAATTGATCGTTGGCTTCTTCTTCGGCAAAGACATTGACCAGGGTGTCGTACAACTGCGACGGTTTGACTGGCTTGGTTAGGTAGGCGGCGAAACACTCCAGGGCTTCCAGTTCCGGGTGGGTTTGATAGCCCAATGAGGTTAGCATAACCAGCGGGAAGTGATCAGGGCTGTGCCAGTAGCAGATTTCGGTGGCCAGAGTGGCGCCGTCCATCTCCGGCATATTCATATCCAGCAGAGCCAGGTCAAAGGCGTCGCCCCGGCGAATGGCCTCCAGCGCCTCGGCTGGAGTGGCGGCTTCTTGGGCCAGCAGACCCCAATTTTGCAACTGAAGGTTCAGAATGCGGCGATTGGTGGCGTTGTCATCGACAATCAGCACCCGCTTGCCGCTCAATTCCGGGCGGGGATGGCTCAAATGATGTCGCGCTGGGACAGGTGCGGCTTGAGCCGTTAAGGTAAAGTGAAAGATCGTGCCCTGGCCGGCCCCTTTACTTTCGGCCCACATTGTGCCGCCCATCAACTCGGCCAGGCGCTGGCTGATGGCTAAGCCCAGGCCGGTGCCGCCGTAATGACGGGTCGTCGAAGCGTCGAGCTGTGTAAACGACTGGAAGAGCCGGTCCAGCTTGTCGGCGGGGATGCCGATGCCGGTGTCGCGTACGGAAAAATGGAGTAGGGAGTAAGGAGTAGGGGGTAGG
>JAGRCC010000965.1 GCA_020433785.1 Anaerolineae bacterium | reverse complement strand
CGGTGGTTTTAACCGGAGCGAAGCGGGTGCGCGGCACGCGAATCGCGCCGGCTCCTTGAAAAATGCCGATGGCCGAACCCATCGCCGTTTCTAACTGGTAGACCGGCGTTGAGCCGCTGTCGCGGGGATCGACGGTTTTGCTGTTGCGAATCATGGGCAGGCCCAGAATATTGTCTTTAGCTTGCAGCATCGCTTTAAGCGCCGGGAGATTGAGCCACAGGTTGTTCGTGTTGAAATATTTGTGGCGGCTGACATCCTGAAAACTGGCCATATCGTCAGACGGGCATTGGGCCGACTCGCGCAGGATGAGTTGGCCGTCGGGCCGTTGGGCCAGATGGCCGCCTTTTTTATCGGCCTCGGTGCGGTCGGCGACTTCCATCATAAAGGGCAGGTCGTTTTGGACAAAGTGCCCCAAGATGGCGGTATCCATCACCGCTCCCAAGTTGTCAGAATTGGAGACAAACGCATATTTGTACCCGGCCGCCAGCAGCGTGTCGAGCATGTGGCTGGTCACCAGCGCGGTGTAGATATCGCCATGACCGGGCGGGCACCAGGCCAGGTGGGGGTCTGCCGGCCAGGTTGCCGGGCTGAAGTCGGCTTGGGTGATTTTGGGAATTTTGTGTTGCAAGAAATCCAGCGGAATTTTGCCCTGAAGATCGGGATATTTGTCCAGCGCGGCCAGTGAGTCGTCGCGGGTGACAAAACTGTTCATCAAAACCAGGGGGATGCCGGCGTGCAGCGCTTGATGGGCGATGATATCGAGAAAGGACAGGCCGTTCTTAACCATCAGCAGCGATTTGGCCTGATCCAGGCCCATGCTGGTGCCCAGCCCGCCGTTGAGCTTGAGCAGTACGGTTTGGGGCAGCGCCGCCTGACCGGCCTCGGCCAGGTCAGCCGAAAAGGTCTCGGCGTCGGGCAGCGACTCCACCGGCTCGATCTCGGTTTCGGAGATCATGCCGGTTTGGCCTTCCACGAGTTGGGTGTAGTAGTATTCAAATGTTTTGATGACAATGTCGGGTAGACCCTCCTGCTGCATGCATTGGGCAAATGGGGCAAAATTCTTGTTGGATGTCACGATAAATTCCTCTCTATTGGTCTATAGTTCATGTTTCCAGTAGACCAGGTGACTGGCACTTGATCGCGGTAATGGCAGCGTTGTATACCGCTTAATGGTCTCTATTTGAGCCAAAGTGCCAGTCACCTGAATAATTACGTTCACGTTTCCAGGACTTTATATTTTTGCTTGACCACTTTGACCGCATCTTCAAATCGGTTGAGGGTTTCATCGATGATGCTGTCGTCGTGGGCCTCGCATAAAAACCAGGGTTCGCGGGCGTCTATTTCGGGCCAGACGCCGTGGTCGTACAGATGCCACATAATCGAGTCGTAAAATTCATCATCGTGATGAATTACATCGCGATAATCTTTGACTTCGTGCTCGGTAATGAGAAAGCCGGGCATGTTGGGATGGCCGGTGATTTGGTGGGGAATGTCATGGTCGGTCAAAATTTGGTCGATGCCGTTTTGTAAGCGTTTGCCGCGCTGGGCTAGATCCATTAGCACCGGCTCGGCGGCCAAAACATCGAGCACCGCGTTGGCGGCGGCCACGGCCACGCCATTGCCACTGTAGGTGCCGCCCTGAGCCACACTGCCCATGCCTAAAACTTCCATAATCTCTTGTTTGCCGCCAAAAGCCGCTACCGGAAAGCCGTTACCCAAACTTTTGGCATAAGTGGACAGATCAGGAATGACGCCAAAAACCTCGCGCGCACCGCCGTTGGCCAATCGAAAACCGGTTTTGACTTCATCAAAAATCATCACCACGCCGTACTCATCGCACAGTTTGCGGAGATGTTCTAAAAAGCCCGGAACCGGCTCCAACCCGGCAAAGTTGCCCAGACAGGGTTCGATGAAAACGGCGGCGATTTCGCCGTAATGATCGTCAATGGTGCGCTCGACAATTTCAAAATCATTGAAGGGCAGGGTGATAACGTAATCGCGAATGCCCTGAGGTACACCCGAACTGCTCTGAGCCGGGATCGGATGCCGCCGGGCGCCCAGCGAGCTGACATCGGCGCCGGCGTTGCTGAACATGGCATAATCATGCATGCCGTGGTATTGGCCCTCGAATTTGATGTAGCGCTCCCGGCCGGTGTAGCCGCGGGCCACGCGCAGGGCGTGCATGGTGGCCTCGGTGCCGGTATTGGTGAAGCGGAGAATATCTAAGCCAGGGATCATCTCAACGATTTTTTCGGCCGCCCTGATCTCCAATTCGGTGGTTGAGGCAAAGGTGATGCCGTTTCTAATCGACTCGATTACGGCGTTATCGACCCGCTCATCGGCATGGCCCAAAATAATCGGCCCCCACCCCAGCCGGTAGTCGATGAATTCGTTGCCATCGGCGTCCCAGATTTTGCATCCTTTGCCCCGGCTAATAATGGGGGTATCCTCCGGACCCCAGTAGCGCAGGTTTGAGCTGACTCCTTGAACTAAAACCTTTTCAGCCCGTTTAAATAATTCTTTAGACTTTTCTCGCCTTGGCATATAGTCTCCTAGCTATATAAATAAAATTAAATTGGGTTTATAGAATTTTTGGCGTGAGATTAACGTTTATTTCAGAATAGGGATGCAAAGTTTGGGGCAGACAAAGATAAAATGGCAGGGAAGCCATAATTTAATGGCAAAGAGGGTAAGACATATAGAGGATTTAATGGTAACAAGAGAGCGTTCCTGTCAACCTTCTTGTGGTCGAAGACGTCCTGAAATTTTGAAAAACCCGAGATTTTTGGTCGAATAACTTCGAATTTTTCGGAATCCGGGACCAACCCTTTGGCGTTTATCACATTACCTTTGTAGCATACCCTAATTCTATCTGAGAGTGAACAAACGAGCAAGATAGACTTTTGACCTATTTATGAAGGGGCATAAAATTTGACTTCAAAAGCGAAATTAATCACAATTTGCTATTCCCTAAGCGTTATGTTATAATTTTATGCTTGTAGAAGTGATTGTATCGTGATCTATTTAATGGTCGCCAGTTTATGGTGACAAAGCAGTTTAGTTAAGCTAGGGGCCTGAGTTGATAAATAGTGCTGTCAACGCTTCGCCCGACAAAGCAAGGAGAAAATAAGTGGCACTCTCGCGGCACGAAAAAGAAGAAATTATTCAAAAGTATCAAGTTAAAGATGGCGATACCGGCTCATCGGTTGTACAAATAGCCCTGTTAACGGCCAGAATTAACCAATTGCAAGAGCATCTGAAAGAGCATAAGCACGATAATAGCTCGCGGCGTGGCCTGCTTAAACTGGTTGGGCAGCGGCGTCACCATCAAGAGTACTTAAAGCAAAAAGATCCGGATCGATACCAAAGCGTTATTAGCGAACTTGGTCTCCGGAAGTAATCACATGATAGTTTAAGTGTGGCAAATTAAACGAGTAGACGAGGGAATAATATCCTTTTTCTACTCGTTTGTTTTATAAAATCAAACCATCCTTTCGGCGAGTGAACTCTTGAGTAACCATTAAAGTCAATTAGCAATTAGTGTTTAGCAATTAATGATTTTAGCGGCAACCGTCTTATTAATTGCTAACTACTCATTGTCAATTGGCTTTATGGATTCTCGGAGGCTCCGTTAGCTCGCTCTGAAAGGAAATATCGAGGAGTTCTTTTTACAATGGATAAACCCCAACTCTACCAATATAAAGCTAAACTTGGCAGCGATGAGATTATTTTTGAAACGGGTCAATTGGCCGGTCAGGCCAATGGCGCGATCATCATTAAATCAGGTGACAGCATGCTGCTCACCACCGCCACCGCTGCTAAATCGACGCGAGACGTCGATTTCTTTCCCCTAAGTGTCGAATTTGAAGAAAAGTTATATGCAGCGGGTCGTATTCCGGGTAGTTTCTTCCGGCGTGAAGGTCGCCCCAGTGAAGAAGCCATCTTGACCGCCCGCCTAACCGACCGCCCGCTGCGCCCGCTGTTCAACAAAGAATTTCGCAATGAAGTCCAAATTATCATCACCGCGTTGTCGTCAGACGGCGATACCTATCTGGATATCCTGGCGATCAACAGCGCCAGCGCCGCGCTGGCCATCTCCGATATTCCCTGGGATGGGCCAATCGGTGCGGTTAGGATTGGCTTAGTCAATGGCGAATTTGTGGTAAACCCCACTACCGGCCAATTGGCAACCAGTGATCTCGACCTGCGGGTGGCCGGTACGGAAGATGCCATCCTGATGGTTGAAGCCGGAGCCAGCGAAGTACCCGAAGGCCAGATGATCGAAGCACTGCGTCTGGCGCACGAGTCAATTCAGGATATTATTCGCGTTCAGAAGGAAATGCGTGAGCAGGTTGGCAAAGCCAAACGCGAGTTTGTACCTGACTCGACGCCTGACGATATTAAAGAGAAGATTTTGGCCCAAGTGGGGACTAAAATTGCCGACGTTGTCCAGCAGGGTGGCGATAAGGAAACGTTCAATACGGCCATTAACACCCTTCGAGATGAGGCAGTGGCCTACTTTGAAGAAGACGAGACGGTAAACCTCAAATATATCACCGATGTTCATAGCCAGGTCTTGAAAAAGGCCGTTC
>JAGRCC010000964.1 GCA_020433785.1 Anaerolineae bacterium | reverse complement strand
ATCAAAGGGGCGGGCGAGGCCGGCGCTATTCCGGCGGCGGCGGTGTTTGTCCAAGCTGTAGAAAACGCGCTGGGCGACGACGCACCTGAAATTTTGGACATACCACTCAGCCCTAACCGGCTGTTTGAGCTAGTTTTTGGAGAAGACGATGCTGGAAGATAAAAAGCAAATCCTCAATTCAACGCATACGCTCGCGGTGGTCGGGCTGTCGGCCAGCAAGACGCGACCCGGTTATACCGTTTCCAAATATATGCAGGAAGCCGGCTACCGCATCATTCCGGTCAACCCCAATCTTGAGGAGGCACTGGGCGAGAAAGCCTACCCAGACCTTCGCTCGGTGCCCGAGCCGGTTGATATGGTGCTGATCTTTCGCCGCAGCGAACACATCCCCCCGGTCGTCGATGACGCGATTGAGATTGGGGCCAAGGTCGTCTGGATGCAACTAGGCCTGGTCAACGAAGCGGCCGCTCAAAAAGCGCGAGCGGCGGGGCTGGTCGTTATTCAGGATTCGTGTATTGCCGTCGATCATCGGCAGTTGACGAGAAACTATGACTGAATCACGCCTTTTAACTATAACTGAACAACCCCAGCGACAAGGCTGTCGCCGTATAATTAACCTGCTTGGGGCGGAGTTGCCGCCACCGAGTATCGGCCAACAGGTTGAACTGGCCGACGGGCGCAAGCTGGGTTACGCCGAATTTGGTGACCCGGCCGGTAAGCCCGTTCTATTCTTTCACGGCATGCCCGGCTCCCGGCTGTTTCGACACCCGGACGACTCAATTGCCGCCGAGTTAGGCGTACGGCTGATTGTCGTTGACCGGCCCGGCATCGGCCTGTCCGACTTAAAACCCAAGCGTAAGCTGATCGATTGGCCGGCTGATGTCCTCGGCTTAGCCGACGCGTTGCAATTGGATCGCTTTGCCGTGGCCGGGGTGTCGGCGGGCGGGCCGCATGCGATGGCTTGCGCTTTCAAAATACCCCACCGTTTAAGCGGCGTGGCTTTAGTGAGCGCCGCCGCTCCCCATCGCGCGCCGGGTGTGACTGAAGGCATGAATCCCCAAATTAAAACCAGCTTTCAGACCGCCGGCTGCGGCTGTTTGCCCTGGTGGTCGCTGCTACCGGCGATGATCATCTACGCGCGGATGGGCCGTCACAGTCCCGAAAAATTATGGCAGCGGATGATCGACGCCTCGCCGCCGGTTGATCAGGTCTTACTCAGAGAACCGGCGGTCAAAGCCGTTTTTCTGGACAGCCTGCGCGAAACCTATCGCCAGGGACCAAGGGGCCACATCTTCGATGCCCTGGCCATTGCCCGCGATTGGGGCTTCCACGTCAAAGATATCACTGCGCCCGTGCAGCTCTGGCAAGGGCTAGCCGATCCGCAAGTCCCACCGGCCATGGGCCGCTACCTGGCCGCCACTATCCCCACCTGCCAACCTCACTACATTCCCAATGAAGGCCATCTCATGATGTTCAAAGCCGATATCTGGCGGGACATTTTGGCCGGGTTGGTGGGGGCGAAGTAATTGGTTAATAGCGGAGCCACAAAGCTTGCTTTGTCAAATGCAATAGAGGAGCGACAAAGCTCGCTTTGCAAAAACGATCAAAGCAAGCTTTGATGCTCCTAATCTCCAATTTCCTAATCTCCAATCTCCATCTCTATCTCCATTTCTATCTCCATCTCCGCCCCTGTAACTTGTCTGTAACCGGCCTATGCTAAGATACAAAAATTAGGGAAAGTATACGCTTCAACCTTGTCTCAATGATGACCAAGAAAGAGGAAAAAGTGATGGAAAACCTGAGACTCTGGGAGCGTTATGCCGCCGAAATGATGTGCTCCATGATTGAGCAAACGGTCAAGCAGACGGATGCTTTCCACAAACACGTAGAAGAAAACGTTGATACCATTATTCATACCCTGCAACACCCTGCCGAGCCAAACTCGACGCCGCCGGTATCAGTCCACCTGAATGGCAACGGGGCTCATCATGAGCTGCCGCAACCACAGCTGAAGACGGAAGAGCCATCTCCCGCGCCGACTCCAGCCGTAGAAACACCTCCTTCACCGCCGGCCATAGAGCCACCTCCGCCACCTGCGCCGGAACCTCCCCCAGCTATACCGCTCGATCCCAAACCCGCCGAAAAGTGCAAACCCGAACCGGTCTGGACCTTTCGCGGCTACCAACTGGAAGCCGGTAACTTCACCAATGCCATGGTCCACTTCTTCCGGGCCGAAGTCTACCGGGCCGATGTCTGGCGGCGGCGGCTCGATACCACTACTAACTGGGCGGTCATTACCACCGGCGCGACGCTGTCAATTGCCTGGGATCCGCAGATTATTATTCTAAGTACATTGCTGGTGACGCTGTTTTTATACATCGAGGCCCGGCGTTACCGCCACTATGAATTGTGGAGCTACCGGGTGCGGCTGATGGAAACCGACTTTTTCGCGGCGATGCTGGTTCCGCCCTTCCGGCCGGCCGCGGACTGGGCCGAGAGTCTGGCCGAAAATTTGCTGCGCCCCAAATTTCCGATATCGATGT
>JAGRCC010000963.1 GCA_020433785.1 Anaerolineae bacterium | reverse complement strand
CGGCGGTCGTGCTGGCCGATGTTGGCCGCGATGATTGGATTCTCTGCCAAGTTACCAGCAACCCCTATTGTGAATGGGCAAGCGGGGATTAGCCCAGAAATGGCCATCCGACTTTCAATGGCCTTTGATACTTCGGCTGAAAGCTGGCTCAACCAGCAAGCGCAGTATGATTTGTTGTTGGTGAGACAATGTCAACAAGACTTCAAAGTAGAACGACTGCAAGCGGCTTAACAACCCAATTAATGCACCCGTCGGGACCCATATAGAAAACGACCAAATCACCTGGCGTTGTTCGTCACGTTGGAAATTACAGTGACACTGTTACCAACACGGCTCAATATTCATATTCCATTAAAAATGATCAAAAACATGTTCATTTCACGGTTGAGCCAGATAATTCCCTGCCTGTTTTTAATAATCCCGCCTCAGCACTCATCACACCTACGCACGGAGTCATTCTTTTAACTCCGCGCCCAATTTTCGATTGGCAGGAGGCTGTTGATAATACAGCTATCCTCTATACATTAATTCTATCGAGCACGGTGAGTCGAGACTTATAATATCCCGCATAGGGCTATGACACTCTAAATTCTTTTGGCGTGATCGGATATAAATTCGACGTGATACGATAGAGACAAATGGGCTTAATGGGTTTATATTGTGATAGTCAAATCAAACTCCATAGGAACAAGTCAAGGAGCAACAATGCAAACCCAGCAAAAATATATTAATATAGCCGATAACATTAAGATGCCGATGGTTGGCTTCGGCACCTACCTCATTCAAGATGAAGACGCGCCAGCCCTGGTCTATGAAGCCATCCGTGCGGGTTACCGCCATGTCGATACGGCGGAAGCCTATGGTAATGAGCATGGGGTCGGCTTGGGCATCAAAACAGCGTTAGCAGAGTTGGGGCTTTCAAGAGAGGCGCTATTTGTCACGACCAAGCTGTGGCCCGGTAATGAAGCCTGGGGGCTGCCCGCGAAAACATATGAATCAACCATTGAGTCATTGCAGGCCAGTTTGGCCAAGCTCCAACTGGATTACGTTGACCTGTATTTGATCCATGCCCCCTTCCCCCAGGCCCAACGACTCGAACAATGGAAAGCCCTGGTTGAACTCCAGCGGCAAGGGAAGGTACGCGCCATTGGCGTGAGTAATTTCAACGAGGTACATATTGAAGAAATCAAAGCCGCCGGCCTGCCCCTACCCGATGCCAACCAAATTGAGCTTCACCCCTGGTCGCAAAAACCTGACTTAGTTTCTTACCTGACCCGAAATGATATGGCTATCATCGCTTATAGCAGCCTCGTACCGCTTTCAAGCTGGCGCAATGTCGAAGGGCAGGCAAGCGCCAAGACCGATCAGATGAAAGCCGATGGCGCCGATGCGGATTCACCGTTCAAGGTCATGGCCAAAAAATATGGCGTATCAGAGGCCCAACTCCTCCTCCGATGGGGCATCCAGAAGGGTTATGCCGTCCTGCCTAAAAGCGCCAACGCGGATAGAATTCGGCGGAATATCGATTTGTTTGGCTTTGAAATAGATGATGAGGACATGGCCACCATTGCCAAAATGGATAGGGGCGAAGGTGTGGCCTGGCATACAGGCGATCCGACCAAGGCGACTTGATTGAAGAACAGGCGTTAATGGGTTGGCCAAGGCTAAAAATCAAAAGGTGACAGTCACTTGGGCGTGATAAATCAACTTGTTCGGGCCAAACGGACACTCATTTTCGACAAAAAGTGACTGTCACCTACTTTAATTAGTGCGATGAAAGAATTTCACAGTCAAAAATATAATCTGGAAAAAGGCTGGCCGGTATTATTGAAAAGTCTGGACATATCGGTTCAGGATGTGTTGCGATATGCCCAACTGCCGTTGGATCTGTTGCTCCGCAAAACCCCGGCCGTCACAGCGGATGAGTATTATCGTTTCTGGGATGGGCTGGCTCATGCTTCCAAAAATGAGCCGGCCTTGGCTTTGCAATTGGCCCAAATTATCAGCGCTAACGCTATCGCCCCGCCGATGATCGCGTTCTTGAGCAGTAATAACCTGAACGTAGCTCTGAAACGTATTGCGCATTACAAACCCATTGTCGCCCCCGTGCACATGGATGTTGCGCAGAATGATCAGCAGACAATCTTAACGATTGCCGGGTTACCTCAAAACGGGTCTCTGCCCCCGCTCTTTGTTGCGTTTGAACTCGTGTTCTGGGTTCAACTGGCTCGTATAGCGACCCGTGATCAAATTAATCCGGAGACGGTTCACGTTAGTGTTGATTTACCCGAATTGGAAATGTACGAGGCGTTTTTGAAGACCCGTATTAGGCCTGATGATGTCAACAGGCTGACATTCTCCGCCGTCGATGCCCAGAAGCCATTTCTGACGGCAAATCATGCGATGTGGGCTATTTTAGAGCCGGCCTTCGACCAAAGAATGGAAGACCTGAACCAAGAAGCTTCATTCCGGGATCGCGTCCGGGCGTGCCTGCTGG
The DNA here is from genome assembly GCA_020433785.1 of Anaerolineae bacterium. The sequence goes on along the minus strand of JAGRCC010000963.1, from coordinate 1,795 downwards.
AAATATTGGCCAGTGGCCACTACTCCGTGACCTATGTTGCTTCAAAATTAGCCATTAGCAACCGCACCTTACAACGCCGATTGAGCGACGAAGGAACAACTTTTCAGAATGTGCTTGATGAACTGCGAGAAGAATTGGCGCGTCATTACCTCTTCACCACCGACTATACCAGTGCCGAAATATCCTTTTTGCTGGGGTATGAAGAGCCTAATTCGTTTTTTAGAGCATTCCGTGCCTGGACAGGCCAAACACCTGAAATTGTTCGCGCCAACAGACTTTCCCCGTAAAAAGCTCCCCAACAACAATCAAAAATAAGCCGCCCCTTAAAAGTGGTTTTCAAGGTGAGGTTTTTTAGATTTGTCCACAGGTTTACACCGATATTCATCGATTGAACGACAGCCATAATTACAACGGATTATCCCACAATAGCTCAAATCATCATTAAAAATCGCTCGAGTCGGTATAGGCAGCTTCGTAGTCGTGGCCTATACTTTAACTTTAAGCGTAGTCCATACGCAACCAAAAATAGGCTTGGGAGACAACAACGATGCGAATTGGTTTTGTAGTTAACGACGTAATGACCGAAACTCCGACTTACACCACGACACGGTTGGGACTGGCGGCGTTGCAGCTAGGACACGAGGCTTGGGTGATGGGGGTGGGTGACTTTATTTACAATCCCGACGGAACAATTGGTGCTTGGGCCCGGTCGGCGCCGGGGAAGAAGTATCAATCCACCAAGACCTACTTGGCGGCGGTTCAGGACGACGAGGCCAAGGTCGAGCGCATTACCGTGGATGATTTGGATGTGCTAATGCTGCGCAACGACCCGGCTGACGATATCGAGCAGCGCTCATGGGCACAGACATCGGGTATATTATTTGGCCAGTTGGCTGTGCGGCGGGGAGTCATCGTGCTCAACGATCCGTATCACCTGGCTAATGCCATCAACAAAACCTATTTTCAACATTTCCCTGATGAAGTTCGCCCTAAAACACTGATCAGCCGCAATGCCCAGGAGATTAAGCGGTTTATCCTGGAAGAGTTGGGCAGTGATGCCGTCTTGAAACCACTGCAAGGCTCGGGCGGGCAAAGTGTGTTTTTAGTGCGCAACGATGACGCGGTCAATGTCAACCAGATGATCGAAGCTGTCTTGCGGGATGGCTATGTGATTGTCCAGGAATATTTACCGGCGGCGGCTAAGGGGGATATTCGCTTATTTGTGATGAATGGGCATCCGTTAAAGCATAACGGCAAATACGCGGCCTTTCGGCGGGTAAACAAAAGCGGCGATATGCGCAGCAACATGCATACCGGCGGTAAGGCCGAAGCCGCCAAACTGGATGATAAAGTGTGGGCCCTGGTCGATATGGTGCGCCCCAAATTGATAGAGGACGGCATGTTTTTGGTTGGGTTGGATATTGTCGGCGACAAGCTGATGGAAATTAATGTCTTCAGTCCCGGCGGCCTGGGCAGCGCCCAACAGTTGACCGATGTCGATTTTTCTCCGGTCGTCATCGAGGCACTGGAGCGTAAGGTTCGCTATCAACAATACTACCGGCGCAATTTGGATAACGTAAAGATTGCGACGCTTTATTAGCCCTTGAATTCATTCGTAGATATTAAATCAGGCGTAGGGAGATGATCTCCCTACGCCTTTTTAGCTTACTTGACAACGATATTGACTAATCGGCCCGGTACGTAGATGACTTTAACCGGCGTTTTGCCGTCGGTGTAGGATTGGATACCGGGCGCGGCCATGGCCTGAGCCTTGGCGGTTTCGGGGTCGATATCG
>JAGRCC010000095.1 GCA_020433785.1 Anaerolineae bacterium | reverse complement strand
TCGAGCGTCCGCCCAGCACAATTCGTTGAATCTCCGCGCCACAGGCCAGACAGGGTTCCCCGGTGCGGCCATAAGCCTGAAAGTGATTTTGAAACTCGCCCCCCCGGTAGACCGCGTCTAGGCTAGCCCCTTTGTGCATAATGCCGGCGTTGAGCGCCTGCCGGATGGCGTAGTACAACCGCTCCAATTCGGCCTCGGTCAGGGTATCGACCTGCCGCCGGGGATCGATTTTGGCGATGAAGCAGCTCTCGTCGGCGTAGATATTGCCGATCCCGGCAATAAATTCTTGGTTGAGCAGCAGCGGCTTCAACCGGCCCGACCGGCTGCGAAACAGTGTCTTGAAGTCATCAACCGTAAAGTCGTCGGGTAGGGGTTCCGGCCCCAACTTGCCGACGACCTGCTCCGGGTCATCCACCAGATAAACCCGGCCAAATTTACGCGGGTCTTTGAAGCGCAGTTGGTGGCCGTTGTCCAGATCAAACACTGTCCGAACGTGCGGGTGCAGGGGATCGCTAATTGGCTCAACCAGTAGATCGCCGGTCATTTTGAGGTGGATGAATAAGGTGTCGCCACCGGATAGATGAAATTGCAAATATTTGCCGCGCCGCGTAATTTTTTCGATGCGCTGGCCGGGTAATCGTCCTCGCAGTTCCGGAATAGGCGATTTGATGGCGTTGGGCCAGGTCACGGTCACCCCGGTAAAGGTTCGACCCACCAGAGGTTGGCGCAGCCCGCGCACCACGGTTTCGACTTCAGGTAGTTCCGGCATGAATTGATGATCCTCTCACAAGGCAATGAAAGCATTGAAAATGAAAATGAAATTCGACTCCTTAATCGAACAGACCCATTAGTTTAGGCCAGATGAAGGGTTCTGTCCAATCCGGCTGAAAGCCGAAATTAATTCGATTTGAAGCAAACAAAAAGCCAAAGCGGATATAATACTTTGGCTCTGTCTAACGAAAGACGATGTTATAAAATTAGCTGAGTTCCAGCAGCCAAGCCGGAGCGATGCCGTTGAAAAAGGTGTTGAGGATGGTAAAATAGCCGGTGACTAATAGCAGCCCGACAATAATAATGAACGCGCCGCTGACACGCTCGATAATCGGCAGGAAGTGGTTGAGGCGTTTCAAGCGGCTGGTGGCGGCAGTGAGCATCCAGGCGGTTACCAGGAAGGGGATGGCCAGGCCCATCGAGTAGATAAACAGGTAGAACATCGCCAGGCCGACGTTTTGGCCCTGGATCGCCAGGGTCAATATCGCGCCTAGCAGGGGTCCAATGCAGGGCGTCCAACCGGCGGCAAAAGCCATGCCGATAATCGCACTGCGCGCATAACTGGGGGCCTGGCCCTGGCCGTAGTCCATCTTTTTCTGCACATTGAAAATAGGGATGTTAATAATATGCATCACATGCAAACCAAAGACGATGAGCAATAGCCCGCCAATCCAGACCAGATAGTCGGTTAAAGCGCCGAGCGCGCCGCCTAAAAAGCCGGCGGGCACGCCGAAGACTACGACGAAAATAAATGTAAAACCGGCCACAAACATCAACGCGTGCGAGAAGACAACCTGGCGCGGAGGCGGCTCGTCGCCGGTGAGGGTTGAGCCTGATAGATAACCCAGGTAAACCGGGATTAACGGTAAAACGCACGGCGAGATAAACGACAATAAACCGGCGAAAAATGCGGCGAAGATGGTAATATTTTCGAATCCCATGTTGAGATCAACTCCTTTAGGCCGGGTTCAAAAATTGAGTTTGAGGTGATACGAAGTAGATTAGATCATAATCTACACGTCAAATCTAACAAATTTCTTACAAGTGATAAGTTTTTTGATGACGATATTTTAGCCGCAGTTGGTTCAACTGTCTACTCGAGCCGAGCTTCGTCTTGAGCCAGTTGCTCCAGCATCTCGACCTCTTTTTCCAAATTACGCTGCCGGCTGACTAGACTGTAGATAAAAATAAACGAGACCAGCCAGAACACCCCGTAGGCGGCGGCTAGATAGATGGTATCTCCCATTGGATCTGCTCCTAAAAAAATTTGAGCTATTTCAACGATAAAGGAAACGCTGTTTCAGGGTATCGACTCGCCGCTGTAACTGTTCCAACTTGATACGATGATACATGAGCGTGATATAAAAAACGGTAAACGCGATAACACAAAAGAGCAGCGTGGTTTGAATACTGGCCGACATGCCAAAGCTGCCCATCGACTCATCAGCGTTGTTGCCGGGGGCGATCACCGCCGGATGAATCGTTCGCCACCAGCGGATGGCCATCCAATTGAGCGGCACCGAGAAAGCCGCCAGCAGGGCATACACGGCCCCAAAGCGCGCCCGTCGATCCGGGTTGTCGATAGCGCCGCGCAGCATAAGGTAACCCACATACAGCAGCCAGCCAATGGTGGAGATAGTCAGGCGGGGGTCCCAGGTCCACCAGACGTTCCAGGTCGGTTTAGCCCAGATCGAACCGCTGATAATCACCGTGGTAAAAAAGGCCAGGCCAATTTCAATGGAGGACAAAGCCCAGATATCCCACTTATCGTGGCGGGTGATCAGGTACATAATCGAAGCCACGGCAGCGACGATAAAAGCCAGGAACCCCAGCCAGGCCGAACCGACGTGGAAGTAAAAGATGCGTTGGGCATACCGTTCAGCGGGCGCGGTGAGATTGGCGGCGTCGGGGGCCCAGATCAGGGCCAGGTAGAGGCCGGTTAGAATTAAAATACCGCTGGTAATGGTTAAGACGGTACCCCAACTGAAGCCGCTGGCCGCGCTAGCGGTTGATTTTTCCTGACGTGAAAGCGCTGCTTTGGAGGCCATAAAATTATCCTTTACTCCTCAAGTATCATTTCAGTTATTCGAGGTAGCGTAGAGCAAACTTAAGTTTGCTCTACAAAAGCCTCTATTTTTTGAGAAGTTACTACTCCTCAACGACAAATTCAAATAGCATAAATGAAGCCGCGATAAAAATGACATCGAAGGCGACCAGCAGCGCCAGCCACTGGCTCACTTCATCAAAGGGAATATTATCCAAAATGGCCGATGTTAAACGGACGGCTGACAGCATAGCGGGAATGATCACCGGAAAGAGCATGATCGGCAGCAGGACTTCTCGGGCGCGGGTATGCACCGCCATTGCCGAGAAGAGCGTGCCGACGCTGGCAAAGGCCAGACTGCCTAAAAAGACCACCCCCGCCAGTAGAGGCAAAGTTCCCGGCGGCTGGTTGAATAGAATGATAAAAAACGGCAAGATGATAATTTCAACCAGGCTGATAAATAGCACATTGCCGATCATCTTACCCAGGTAAATGGCGCTGCGATCAACCGGAGCCAGCAGAAGCCCATC
>JAGRCC010000962.1 GCA_020433785.1 Anaerolineae bacterium | reverse complement strand
GCTACGCGACGCCAACAACAACACCCTCTTGGGGGCCGATCACCAACCCTATGAAGGCACCGTTCCGACGGGGTCGTGGCGCATCGACGCGGTGGTGCGCGATGTTGTTCACCTGACCCTACCACCCGATCTACCGCCGGACGATTACAAACTGGCCGTCGGCATGTATCGGCTGGATACCCTGGAACGGCTGCCGCTGCTCGATGACAGTAGCGGCGAAAACGCCCTTTTGCTCGGCCCCGTCAGTATAAGCCAGTGATTGCTCTCATGACCCATCGGACCGTTTCCATCGGAAAAGAAATATTAGCCGTTACGACAGGCTACACCCTTCTGGCCATCGGGGTAACCTGGCCGATGGTACTCGACCTGGGCGGATCGGTCGGCGGCTTCGACGGCCGCGACTCCTTTCAGCACGTCTGGCTCGACTGGTGGTTCTGGGAGGCGCTGCTCAACCGTCAGCAAACGCCAGTCCACGTAACCGCGATGTACTTTCCGTTGGGGGCATCCCATCCGGTGTTGTGGGTTCACGCTTTGGCCCCGCTCTTGGGTCTACCCCTAACGGGCCTGGTCGGACCGACGGTGACGTACAACCTCTCTATCCTATTATCTATTATCCTAACCGGTCTAACCGCCTATCTGCTGTGCCGGGCGGTCATCGGTCAACCCCAGGCAGCGTTCATCGGCAGCTTGATTTTTGCTTTCGCCCCCACTCGATTGGGGCATACCGTGGCCGGTCACCAACTGCTGGTTTTCAGTTTTGCCCTGCCGCTTTATACCCTCGCCCTGTGGTTGTGGCTTAAACGACCTCGATGGCGATTGGCTGTTCTTTACACGGTCGCCCTGTTTCTAGCGCTGATCAGCCATCCCAACTTTGTCGGCTATTTTTTGCTGCCCGTGACGCTGGTGCTGCTGGCCGGTCACATCTGGCAGCGCGGCGGGGTCTCCGGGCAGCCGTGGCAGCAGCTGCTACTCAGTTGGCTGGCGGCCGGGCTGCTGTTTTTACCCTTCGCCATCCCAATGATCGCCGATCTGACCGGCCAAAACCTCAGCTTTTTGACCCCCGACGACCCCGGCGAACATTCGGCCGACCTGCTGTCGTACCTGACACCATCGCCGTTTCACCCCATCTGGCAAGGACAACCGCCGGAATGGATGACCACTATCCTCGACCGCGAACGCGCTCTGGAAGAGGGTTTTAACTATGTGGGGTTAATCGCCGTACTGCTAGCCGGGGTGGGTCTGTGGCAACGCTGGCGTCAGACTCGGCTCTGGCTGGTGTTGACCGCCCTGACCGCGCTGCTGGCTTTGGGCCCCACCCTGATTGTCGCCGGCCGGGATACCGGCTGGCCGCTGCCGTACCAACTCCTCAGCGAGTTACCCTTCTTTGCCTGGAGCCGAACTCCAGGCCGGTTGAATATGACGGCGATGCTAGGTCTCAGCGTGATCGCTGCTGCCGGAGCGGCCTACCTCTACAGTTTATGGAGTCGATCGCTCCCGGCCAACCTGCTGACGATCGGTCTGACCGGGTTGATCGTACTGGAATATTTACCACTGTGGCCTTTCCCACTTGACACCCACCCCACGCCTGCCTATTATCATCAGCTTATGACGATGCCTTTAAACGGAGGGGTTTTAGAAATGCCCGTGACCGGCTCTCGACGGGCCAGCAACTACGCTATGTTTTATCAAACCACTCACCGCCAACCACTGGCCGGCGGCTACATCGAACGCGACCCGCCGGGTACGGTGGAATTAAAAGCATTTCTCAACCAACTGGTGTCGCCCATTCCCAATCAAACCGTGCTAACGCTGCCCACCGCCGCCGAACGGCGAGCGGCTCTGTCTGCGCTGCAAATCGACCGCGTCACCGCTCACCCGGATTTGATGACCGACCAGGCGGCCAAAGAGACCTTAGCCTATCTGCCTGAGCTGCTAGGCCCGGCCGCGTTTACCGATGATGATTTGCTGGTTTATCCGATGCCGCACGAAACCAATGACCTACCGCCACTGCTGGTTCTGCCGGATCAAGAAAATTGGGAGGTCATTCACGACGGCAGCGCCATCCGGTTAAAAGAAACCGGTTACCTATTTCTGTACGCCAACACCCCAACCTGCCTGGCTCTGGAATTTCTGATGACACCGCCCGCCGAGCCCACGACGCTAATGGCCCGATTAAATGATATTCCGATAGAAAATCCCGGCCCGATTTCCACCGAACCTTACCGGCTCGAACCGCTGCCATTGCCCACCGGCTTCAACTACCTGCATCTGGACACGCAGCCCGCCGCCGAGTTAGATATGCGGGCGATCACCACGCAGCCCATTGCCGCCTCCAACTGCCTCGACGAGGGAGCCAAGTAACGATGGCTCACACCCCTCAGCAATTATCGACCCCCAAGTGGCTGGGCATTCTGCCCTATGTGCTGCTCTTTTTGCTGGCCTTCGTGCCTCGCGTCGTGGCTTTGAATGCCTACGTCGCCAGCGACGAAGCCAAGTGGATTTTGCGTTCGGCCTATTTTCTCACTTCACTGCGCAGCGGCGATTTTGGGGCCGCCGCCAGCCAAATCGCCACGCCGGAAGTGGATGTACTGGCCCCGGCCGTTACCACCATGTGGAGCGGCGCGGCTGGCCTGATTGCCAAATATTATGCTGATGGTGCAACCGTCCCATTAGATGACTATCTGGCGGCCCTGCCCTACGCCCATTCCGAACAGATGCCGCTCGATTTTTATCCGTGGCTGCGCTTCCCCACCGCTTTAATCACGGCCCTATTTGTGGTAGCTTTTTATGACATGCTCCGGCGCGTCGTCGATAACAATGTCATCGCCCTGTCCGCCGCCGTGCTGCTGGCCCTCGATCCCTTTTTTCTCAACCATTCGCGCGTTATCCATCACGATGCCCTGGTCACGGTCTTTGTCAACCTATCACTGCTATCGGCGCTGCGCTATATGCAGGTCGAGAAACCCGGCTGGCTGATCTTCTCCGGCCTCTCTCTGGGCCTGGCAATGGCGACCAAACCGACCTCACTCATTCTCATTCCCTTTGTGGGATTGTTGTTTCTGTGGACAATCTATCAGACCCGCCGTTGGTCCTTATTGGGCTGGGCTATCCTGTGGGGCGTGATCGGGCTGGCCACCTTTGTGGCGGTTTGGCCGGCGCTGTGGGCCGACCCACTCGGCACGCTGGCCCGCCTGACCGAGACCTCGGCCACCGGGGCTACCGGTCAAGACGAACGGCCACTCATCCCGGCCTTGATTCCGGGCCGCTTGCCCGAACTGGGCTTTCTTTACTACCCGATTAACTTTCTACTACGGTGGGGCATTCTGCCCACATTGGGGCTGATGGGCGCGCTGGTGGCCTGGCTGCGCGGCGATAAACCGGAGTCCGGCCAAACGCGGTCGGCGCTGGGCTGGCTGTTGTTATTTAGCCTGCTGATGCTGCTGGCCTTGATCCCGTTGGGCACCCGCGACATCCGCTACTACTTGCCCGCCTGGCCGTCGCTGCTGACCATCGCTGCATTTGGTTTGATCGCGGCGCTGAACTGGCTCCGGCTGCGAGCCTGGCTGAAACCGGTCGTTATCGCGGCGGCGTCTCTGATTCTATTGATGCCCTACTATCCCTATTACATTACCTATTTCAATCCGCTATTTCTTGGTCCTTATCTTGCCCCTAAATTGGCTAGGTTTGGCGGCGGGGTAGGGCTCGATCAGGCGGCGGCCTACCTCAACACCCAGCCGGACGCCGACACTAAAACTGCGGCCTCGTACGTCCTAGAAGCCTTCCGGCCCTACTTTGTCGGCGGCGTCTCGGAGCACAAATCGGGCGATTTTGCCGATTTCACCGTCAACTACATCCGGCAAATCCAAAACCAGCACCCCTCCGCCGAGAACCTGGCCTACTTTGCCGCCCGCACACCTGATGATACAGTCCGGCTCAACGGCGTCGATTACGCTTACGTTTACCTGCTGCCACCGCCGCGGCCGGTGAAAGATGTGGCCTTCGGTCCGATCAATCTGGTAGCCCAAACCCTCGACGCGCGCTACGCCCAGCCCGGTCACCAGCATCAACTCACATTGCTGTGGCAAGCGCCGCCTGAAGCCGCCGCCCAAACCGTCCACATTCAACTGCGCGACGCCGGTGGTACGGTTTGGAGTGAAACAGACGGGCCGTTATTAACGCCAAACAGCCCTTCGTCGGTAGAGGGGCACTATTCGCTTGATTTCCCTGCCGAAATGCCACGTGGCGATTATGGGTTGTGGGTAGCGATCGATCAGGCCGAGCCGGTCAAATTCGCCGACATCGGCGTCCACCGCCTGACGCCGCCCGACTTAATTCCGCAGCCGCTGACGGCTAATTTCGATGGATGGCTTATCCTGCACGGCTACGATCTAAGCCGCCAACCGGCGCATCCCGGTGAGGCTTTGACCGTTGCCCTTTACTGGCAAGCCAAACAGCAGCGACCGCTGGCCTATACGAATTTTGTTCATCTGGTCGATGCCGCCGGAAACACCGTCGCCCAAACCGATGTCACACCCGGCGGCGGCGCGTTTCCCACCAATACCTGGGTGCCCGGCGAATGGCTCACCGACACCGTTATACTTACGCTGCCATCCGACCTACCTTTCGGCCAATATCAATTGTTAATTGGCTGGTACTACTGGGAAACTCTGGAACGGCTGCCGCTGCTTGAGGATACCAGCGGACAGAATGTAGTCATCATTCCAGATATTGCTGTAGAATAATCGATAAACGCGAGGCGCAATTGAACACCAAAATTGGCTCCACCCCCACTCCAAAAGCAAAAAGCAGTTTGATGACTAATATCATCGTGAGTTTAGTCGCGATTATAGCCTCCCTGTTGGTTTTAGAACTGGGGCTGCATCTGGTGATCAGGCCGGATACAACTCGCTTTTCGGCTGCTACCGGCTGGCGCGGCCGGGCCAACGAATTCAAACTGTTGGATACCGACGGCTACAACCATCCCTTTCAGCTCAACAGTCTGGGCATGCACGATACCGAGCACCCGTTTACCAAACCGGCCAACACCTACCGCATTTTAATGCTAGGCGATTCATTCACCGAAGCGCGTCAGGTCACCGAACCGGAAACGGCTCATCAGGTTTTGGAAGATCGGCTTAACGCCGCCAGCCAGGGGCAGCATTATTCGGTTATCAGTGCGGGCGTCCCGGCCTGGGGCACCGGCCAGCAGCTGCTCTATTATCGATCCGAAGGCCGGCATTTCCAACCGGATTTGGTGTTATTAATGTTTTACATCGGCAACGATCTCAATGATAATATCCCCATCCACAGTGTCACCTTTGACGATGTCGCTTACTATTCCCCCTATTTCCCGTTATGCGATGGCCGGCTGGATGCCCAACCTTGGGTCTACGCCCCCGGCCTCAACCCGGCGGTGGGCACGTGCTCGCCGTTTCAAAAGGTGTTAGCCGACAATCTGCATCGGTTATATTTGAACTCACGAATCTATATGCTGCTTAGCCCGCTGTTCAACCGCCGACAAAGTGATTATTTCAACAAAAATCTACCCAATATTCATATGTATGTCCCTTTGGAAAACGAAACCTTCCGCCAGGAGTTCCCGCGCGAGAATGAAACCATCGCCTATGCCTGGGAGGTGACGTTCGAGACGATCAAACTCCTCCAGCAAGACGTCGAAGCGGATGGCGCCGAGCTAGCCGTGGTGTTGATCGACTCGGCTGACGTAATCGACCTGTTGGCCCTCCCTCCCGCCGAGCAAGAAACTCGCGCGCAGGCGATGCCGTACCTGTCCTTGACCCAACCTGACTATCCCGAAATGCAGTTTCGGCGAGCATTAACCGGCCATCATATTGAGCTATTAAATTTACAGTCAGCCTTAATTCGTTCCACTAATAAAAATCAACAGTCGCTCTATTTTCCTCACGACAAACATT
>JAGRCC010000961.1 GCA_020433785.1 Anaerolineae bacterium | reverse complement strand
ACGTCTTCTCCAAGTTAATTTTTTAATGCCGGTCAGGCGGCCACCAAAACTTTGGCGGGTCTGAGCAGTTTGCCATCCAGCGTGTAACCAGCTTCAACTTCTTCAACAATGGTGCCGGATTCCGCGTGGGTGACGATAGTGGCCAGGGCCTCGTGATAGCTGGGATCAAACGGTTGGCCGATGGTTTCGACCCGACTGACCCCTTCGGCGGCCATAAGCCGGGTAAATTCACGATAAGTCAGTTCAACGCCCTGGCGCAGTGAGTCATCTTCAGCCGTGTTGTGGTTTAAGGCTCGCGCTAAATTATCGACAATTGGAAGGAAAAGCCGGAGCAGGCGTTCTCGCTCATTGCCGGTCGCCTCTTCAGCCTGGCGTTTCTGACGCTTGCGGAAGTTATCCATATCCGCCTGTAACTGCGTCGCCACCTGCTGCCAGTCGGTTTCGCTTTGCGAGCGACCATTAGTGGCTGAGGTCTTAATTGGTTCCGTGGCGATAGGCTCAACCTGACGTTGGTGATTCTGGGTGTGGGGCTGGTTCATATGAGTCTCCTGGGTATTAGTCGGCGTTGGTTCTGGTGCGTTTTGAGCCGGTTGTCGCTTCTCCGCAAACGGATTATATCTATCAGCACCGTTCGCCATCCGAACCGGGACGCGGCGAACGGGTCGTCTGCCATAAGGGTATTGTAGCACGTCAATCCTCCAAATTAAACAGTTTGGTACGTTCTAAGCATACCCTATTTGTGTTAGATTTACATCAGAGTCATGCTACATTTTAAAATTCGGGATTAAGACAAACCAGAAGGGATATATCAGACGGTTTTCGCCTTGGGATTCTTCAAGCCGGTGCTGAGTTTGTTTCTCACTTCGCGTTTGACCCGGGCCGATAGTTCAGCCTCGTGTTCGGTCAGAAACGCCCGGACAGCGTCCGGATCGTGAACAACGAGTTCCCGCAGCGCCCAAGACAACCCCTTTTCGACCATATCCTCGGAATCAGACACCAGCAGGCGACAAATAGCCAGTGTGCGAGACACATCGCCCTGACCCCCTTGAGATCGCATATTTAACGCCACGGTGCTAACTAAGGCCGCTCGTCGCCACCATAAATCGTCTGAATGCGCCCAACGATGAATGACCTCGTCAGTTACATGCCCCTGTAACCAGGCCGGTCCGGCTAATAGGCGAGCAAAGGCATCGACGCTGTCCCAACTGTCTATTCCCTGACCAAATAGTTCCAGCTCTGCCTCGCCAAGCTGTTGAAAAGTGGGTTTGTGATAGCGAATGAACTCGTAAGCCAGCCAGCGTTGGTTATAGGTCTCAATCAGCTCTTTAGCCAACTTGAGAACGAAGGCCGGCTCTACCTGCTGCAATTTCTGAGAGTATTGACGGCGAACAGCCCGCATCGAGGCGGTATTAGGTGCAGGCAAGGCGCGTATTTCAGCATATATGTTCGCCGCGATGCTATCGGCACGACTTAGTTCCATCAATTGAAACAGCCTCTAAACATGCTGGTCAATCAAGATGACATTGCCATCCGGATCGACCACAATGAAGCTGGCCGGGCCGGTGGTGGACTCATCGGCTTCATTTTCGATGGTCACACCCTGCGCTTTCAGCTCGCGCTGCAATTCGCGCACATCGGTGAACGACTCAAGCGCATTGGCGTTCTGATCCCAACCGGGGTTGAAGGTCAAGATGTTTTTCTCGAACATCCCCTGAAATAGGCCAATGATTTGCTCCTCATTCTTCATTATGAGCCAGTTCTGCGCCACATCTCCCCCAAAAACGTGGAACCCCAACTTTTCGTAAAAGGCTTGCGACGCGGCGATATCTTTGACGCTCAAACTGATTGAAAATGCCCCTAATTTCATATCATCTTCCTTTATTTGTCTATTTTGAATGAGTCCCTGCTTCAAAAACCAAACTAAAGTCTCACCGGACAAGGTTGGAATGTTGTCCATGCGTTTTAATCATACCACTTTTTTCCACCCTACGTCCAGCCTCAATCGCTAAGGGAGTCAAACAGTCCTTACAGGACGACAGCGAGAATGAAAATTTATTGGAGCGACAAAGCTTGCTTTGTCACCCACGTTGGGGTCAAAGTAAACTTTG
>JAGRCC010001177.1 GCA_020433785.1 Anaerolineae bacterium | reverse complement strand
ACTTAGCCGAACTTTCCAACGATCCGTTAGGCCAACTTAATCCTAACATCACCTTTACTATCAATCATCAAGGCAGTGTCAGATTAGCCCAACTTTGTAAAAACGTCGGTATTTCCCGGTTTGTCTATACCTCGTCTTGCAGCGTGTATGGCGTCGGCGGCGAAGAGGGCTACAAAACCGAGCAATCAAAAACCAACCCGCAAACGGCCTATGCTAAGTGTAAGGTGTTTGTTGAAAGTGATGTATCAGCGATGGCGGATGAAACCTTTGCCCCTACTTTTCTCCGTAACGCCACCGCCTATGGCCCATCGCCACGAATGCGATTCGATATTGTCCTCAACAATTTAGCCGGCCTGGCCTGGACGACCAAAGAAATCAAAATGACCAGCGACGGCAGCCCTTGGCGACCGTTGGTCCACGTTCGGGATATTTGCGACGCCATCGCCTGTACCCTCGAAGCGCCCATCGAAGCGGTTCATAACCAGGTGTTCAATGTGGGCGCGACTACCGAGAATTACCAGGTCAGGGAAATCGCCGAGATTGTGGCCGAAGTTTTCCCCGATTGTCGGCTCAGCTTCGGCAGCAGTGATGGCGACAACCGCAGTTATCGGGTCGCTTTTGACAAAATCAGGGCCCATCTGCCTAATTTTGCAGGCCAACGGACCGCTCTGATGGGAGCCCAACAACTGCGGGCAGTCTTTGAGCGAATTGGCATGTCGCCCGACACCTTCAAATATCGCGCCTATACCCGCCTAAAACAACTTGAATATTTGATCAGTACCGAGCAAATCGATGCCGACCTCTTCTGGCAAGAGTGGAGCGTCTAACTTCTCCCTACCTATGCTTAATGCTTCTCGGGCAAATCATATTCGAGGTTCTAAATTCTAATGAAACGAATCAAATGGATTGGTTTAATATTTTCGGTTACCATTTTATACCTATACAGCCAAGGTGTGGCTACCAAAGCCCAAGAAAACGCCTTTGATTGGAAAAGCGATTGGTCGGTGGCCGAAGGGTTCGCCATTGATATCGATACGGAAGGGTACAGCTTACCCACCGCCATCGCCTTTGTGCCCAATCCGGGTGATGGCCCCAAAGACCCGCTCTATTTCGTCACGGAAATCAGAGGCCAGGTCAAAGTAGTGACTAATGATCGAACCATATACACCTTTGCCGAAGATTTCTTTAATCTCGAGGTCAAAGAGGAACTGCCTTCCGGTCAAGGTCAGGGCGGTCTGGCGGGTATCTGTCTGGAACCGAAAACTGGTTACGTGTACGTGACCTTCAGCTATCAAGACAAAACCCAAATTCTCAGAAACAATATCATGCGTTTTGAAACAGAACCAGGCACATTCGCCATCAAACCATCTTCACAAACGGCATTTACCGATATTTTTATCAACGCTGAGTCAGGGTTGGCCCACCAAATTGGACCTTGCCAAATCAATCATGATCTCCTCTACGTCAGCGTCGGCGAGGCCTGGCAGACCAGTAAATCTCAAGACCTCGATGTCATGGTGGGCAAGGTGATTCGGATGACCCTTGACGGGAAACCGGTACCGGAGAACCCTTTCTATGAAGATGATGACCTCAGTAAAACTGCCAATTTTGTCTGGGCTTATGGCCTCAGAAATCCGTTCAGCCTGAAAATTGTCGATGATCGCGTCTTTGTCGCCGACAACGGGCAGAACATCGACCGCTTCATGGAACTGCACGAAGGCCAAAACTATTTCTGGAATGGCAATGATTGGAGCATCGCCACCAACGCCGACTTTGTTTTTAGCCCCAGCCTGGCCCCGGCGCAGATGGATTATCTTCCCGGCGACTCCTCCTTATTTCCCGAAGAATACAGAAACACCTTTTTCCTGGACGTTTCCGGCTGGGTGGCGCGCAATAAGATTCCCGGCGTCGTTACCCTTAAATATGGGTTTGAGGAAAACCGGTTGGTCGCGGTGCCTGAATATTTTCTCAAGTACCGCAGCAGCCCTGAGCAAACATTGGCCGGACTGGCCTTCGGTCCCGATGGGCTATACATCGTCCCCATCTTACCCAATCAGGAAGGGAAAACCGCTATCCTTAAAATCACCTATGACCCGGACGTGGGCCACCCGTTTCAGGTGATGCAAACCGATGATCCCAAAGCACTTCTCACGGAGAAAGGCTGTTTAGGCTGCCACAGTGTCGGTGGTGAAGGGGGCTTCGGGGGAGCGGCCGGCCCCAATCTGGAACGCGATCCGATGGTGGAACGCATCCAAGCCCGCCTCGACGCGCCTTCGTACAAATTGGTGGTGGACGAAATCAACAAACTAGACCGCGAACCCTTTACTGACTACAAAGAGGCTAGAGAAGAAATCTTGGCGGCTCAGGACCTGGACAAAGTCAGATTGTGGGTCAAATACCATATCCTTGAACCCAAGTTTGACAACGCCTATTCTCAGATGCCTAACATGGGCTTAACCGAACAGGAAGCCAGCCTGGTGGCCGATTACCTGATAAAACCCAATCAAGACGAGGCTAACCAAGGTTTCTTGACCCGGGTCAGAAAACAACTACTCCCCAGAGACCTGAGCGGGCGGCATCTTGTTTTCTCCTTTGCTTTCGGCTTTATGGTAGCGATATTGTTGGCGGCAGCCTGGTGGCTAGTCCGCAGCTTTATCTGGAAGTAAAGGTCAAAATTTCAACAATGGCTGGGAGGCCAAATGATTTTTCACGAAACCAAACTCGAAAACGCCTATATCATCGATATCCAAAAGCACCAGGACCAGCGCGGCTTCTTTGCCCGAGCCTGGTGTCAAAACGAGTTTGAAGCTCACGGTCTGGTGCCGCGCGTGGTCCAAACCAATATCTCATATAACCACGTCAAAGGCACCCTGCGCGGTATGCATT
>JAGRCC010000960.1 GCA_020433785.1 Anaerolineae bacterium | reverse complement strand
GCAATCGACTCCGGGCCGAGCCGGTACGCATCTGACTCGGACGTGCGGGTAATTAACCCTTCGCTTTCTAACGCCGTTAATAAGCGATAAGTCGTGGTCTTATTGAGATCGACAGCTTGCGCTAGCTCAACCAGATTGAGTTCGGGTTTTTCATCGGTAAACGATTTGAGCAGCGCCAAGGCCCGCATGACGGCCTGGGTTCCAGGATAAGGTTCGTTGATTGTCACGTTACAATCTTACTCAAAATATTAAAATGACGTTTCATAATATGAACCAAATTATATATCAATAATGAAAAGGATGTCAAATCTAATAAATAGCTTGCCAAAATTGTTGACATAAGTTATTATTAGGATGACATAAAAGTTTTACATAATATCGGCGGGGAGATATTATATGCGGTATATAAAGAATATACGGCTGTGGTTCGCAGCCTTACTGTTGCTCATGCTCTTGGCCGGCTGTGAAATTCTGCGGGGCGATGACGGCGCCGGGGATATCAGCCCAACGATTAACGAGCCTAAAGCCAGCGGTGAAGATTTTTCACTGCCTCTAGCCCAAGATACCGGCAGCCGAATTCGATTTGAACCGGCCAGTCAAAATATTGTGCCCGGCAGCACGACCACCATCGATATTCTGGTTGATGACGTGGTCAATATGAATGGGGCTGATATTCAAATCAGCTTCAACCCGGCTATTATTCAGATCGACGATGCCCTTACTGATCGCGACGGCATTCAAATCCAACCGGGTAATTTCCTGGTCTCCGATTTCATCGCCGATAACGAAGTTAATAATGAAACCGGGCAGATCAGCTACATCGTTATTCAACTACCTCCGACGCCGCCGGTTACCGGGTCCGGGCTGCTGGCATCGCTGATTGTCAGGGGGGTAAATGAAGGCGCCAGCGATCTAGCCTTCTCTTCCGTCCAGCTTACCAACAGCAACATCGAACTGATTCCGGTCACACCGCAAAACGGGCAAATTATCGTTGGCCCGCCGACAAGCGTGACCCCAGATACACCCACGGCCACAACGACACCGGTCGATGGCGCAACGGCCACGCCAACATTCACCCCAACCATCACGTCATCGGTTACCATCACGGCCACTGCAACTATCACGCCGACCGAAACACCGACCGAAACACCCACCTTTACCCCGACGCCGAGCCCAACCATCACGCCGACCCCGCTGCCCACCGAGCCGCCCCGACCGCAAGTTAAAATCCCACGGGACGCAACCTTCGGAATTTGTTACTGGGTCAAACATGATGACACCATTCACAGCATCGCCAGAAAGTATAACACAACGCCCCAAGCCATCAATATCGCCAACGATCTGTTCCCGCCAAACCAAACCTTTCAAAATCAAGTCCTTTTCATTCCATTCCGGCTGGGCAACGGCCCGAATGTCTATATAGCTGTCTCAGATGAGGTTACGATGGAGTGGCTGGCCGACGAATGCAATATCACCGTCGACGATCTACTGGCCGCTAACAACCTGCCGGCCGGATTCGATCCGCCTGAGGGTTTCCCGCTCATTGTCCCGATTCCGCCGTTCCCACCACCTTCAAGATTTAGATATCCGGTTGGACCGTTACCGATTGTGCCGCCCGGCTGCTGCGGTGGTCCGCCCGATGTCAATTTTGTTGAACGGAGATAGCATGATCCGAAGGTGGCTAATTAACAAATTTATCAGCGCCCGCATACCCCATCGGTTTATTGGGGAGGTTTATGATGACGATTAATGAACGAACCGGACCGGCGGCTCCGATTGGCCTGACCATCGATCACGTCACCATCGCCGGATCGAGTCTGGCTGCCCTGGAAACGGATTTTGCGGCTATCGGGCTGACGACAGACTACGGTGGGCCTCACTCCAACGGCGTCACCCACATGTCGCTGCTGGGGTTTGACGATGGCTCCTACATCGAACTGATTTCATCAATGCAGCCAGGCCAAAAGGATAATGTTTTTTGGGGCGAGCATATTGCCAGCGACGGCGGGCCATGCGCCTGGGCCGTTTATGCGGAGGATGTCGCTGCCGAGGCGGATCGGGTGCGCAAGTTGGGCGTGACGGTCAACGGTCCTAACTACTACCATCGCCGCCGCCCTGATGGCCAACTGGTCGAGTGGGATTTGGCGTTTTTGGGCGATAAGGGGGCCGGGGCCACCATTCCGTTTATCATTAAAGATATAACGCCCCGCACGCTGCGGGTCCAGCCGTCTGCCGCCGTGGCCGGCAGCGTATTAACCGGCATCGGTCAAGTCGTCGTGGGGGTCGAAGGTCTACCCGAAACTATCGCCCTGTTCCAGCGTCTTTACAATTGGGCCGAGCCGCAGATAGTGGACGATGCCAACTTTGGAGCCAAACTGGCCCATTTCCCGGAGAGCCGGGTCACGCTGGCCGCGCCGCTATCCGGCGATGACTGGCTGGCCACGCGGTTGGCTCGGTTTGGCGAGTCGCCCTGCGCCTTCTTAATTAACACGACCAACTTTGAGGCGGCGCAGCAGCTTAACCTGCTGCCGCCGGTCGATTGGTTTGGGCGACCGGTGGCCTGGTTCGATCCGGCCCGGTTGAACGGAACTCGGCTAGGGCTGATGGGTTAAGGCCCAAAATCGAGTGGACAAGTCGCTGGCTGGTCGCTCGTAAGACAAAATCGCGTAAATTAACATCGCTCCGGCAGAAAAAAAGTGAACGACCAAAAATCATCGCGTCAAAAACCCAAGGACCGTGAGCAGAAACGTAGACGGTTGGGGCCGGAAGAATGGGTAGCCATTGCCGGCCTATTCTGTTTGATGATTTTTGCCGGGATTATCCTGTTTCTATTCATCCCGCTCCTCACCCAACGTCCCCTAACCGCCGCTCTGCCGCCGGCGATCATCGAAGCGGCCGCCACCCGTGGCTTTGTCTTACCGCCTACCTGGACGCCCGGGCCCACCGACGTCGTTATTGCCACCGGACTGCCCACCGAGGTCTACGATGGTATGATGCCCACCCGGATGTACACTCCCCGGCCGACCTCGCTGCCGGGCTTGCCGCTGGTCTTTAATCCGCGGCGATTGACCAACATTGACGTGATCGACCTAGCCCGAATCATGCAGGGCGAGTCGCCCGGCGACGCCGAGGCCGCCTACTATGTCGGCTGGGTGGCTAAAAACCGCCTGCTCCACCCTTACTACGGCGATACCTTTGCCCACGTGTCGAGCGGTTTTTTCGGCTACCGGGCCGATATCCAACCGAATGAACAATTTTTGGACATCGCCCGCCGGGTAATCAGGGCCGGCAACGATCCGACCGGCGGCTGTTTGTACGCCCTCTCTCGCACCGACATTACTAATTTAGGTGTGCCCGCCAGCCGGGCCGATGTCCACATTGGCGAGTGGTTTTTCTTTAGAACATGGCCGCTCACTTATAGCTAATCGAGCTACAAGCCCCCACCGGAACGGATAATCGAGATAATCAGCCACAGAGCCAGAAAGCACATCACCGCGAAGCTGGTAATGATAATCCAGGTCAACAGCCCCCACGGCCAGGTCAAATTGAGCGTGGGAATCAACAGCGCCAGCGCCATAATAAAAGCGGCCAGCAGCAGCGATAAAATCACTCGATTGGCGATATCATCTAAACGGTGAACGGTTTTGTCGATTTCAGAAATGTGCAGCTTCAGGCCAACCTCGCCACGTTCCACCTGGGTCAGAATGCGATTGGTTTGGCGCGGCAAATCGGTGACCAGATCGTTCCAGCCGGTCAAGTTGCGCCAGACGTCCGGCCCCCACTCGGTCGGCAGCCACATCCGACGCAGGAAGCTCTTGACATACGGCTGCGATACGGCAAAAATATCAAAATCGGGCGCTAACCTTTTGCCGACCCCTTCCATCATCACGAATGTTTTTGCCAGCAGCCATAAATCATTGGGCAGGCGTAAATTGTAGGTGTAGATAATCGGCCGGAGATCATCCAAGACCTCTTGGACCCGGACATCGCTCAAAGGCAAACCGTTGTACTTCAGCAACAATCGTCTAAGGTCGCGCTGAAGCGGCCGTCGTTCCAGATTGATGTCGGCCACACCCATGCGCATTAACTGATCGACGAACCCTTCGACATCCATCTGGACGGCCATAATGTAAAGCCGGATCAGCGCGGCCCGGTCGCTAACTTGCAGTAAGCCGACCGTGCCAAAATCGATCAGGCCGATGACTTCACCGGGCAGTACTAAAATGTTGCCGGGGTGCGGATCGGCGTGAAAGTAGCCGTCTTCAAGCACCTCTTTGATGATGAGGCGGGCGCAGTGCAGCGCCAGGTGGTCGCGGCTATAGCCGGCCGCTTCGATGGCCTCGATGTCGTCAATTTTAATACCGTTGATCCGCTCCTGCGTCAGCACCCGGCCGGTGGTGTAATCCCACCATATCCG
>JAGRCC010000959.1 GCA_020433785.1 Anaerolineae bacterium | reverse complement strand
CCAGTCTAAAACCTGCCGGGCTTCGTCCTCGTCCGGTACCCCCAAGCCACCGGCCAGGCAATGAGCTTCCGTCAGGGTGAAATCCCTGATATCGACCCGGCGTCCAATGTTAAACGGGGTGCGTTTTTGGTCGCTCATCAGATCGCTGGGCGTCGCCACGCCGATGAGGACGAAGGAGAGCCGGCTAAATATGGGGGTGGTGGCCCGGCCATTATAAAGGTAACGAATGGCCGCATAAAAGTCATCGGTGAATTGTAGACCCAGGGTCGTGTCAATCTCATCGACAAAAATAACTACCGGAGATTTGATCTCGGCCAACAACACGTCTTGGAAGAAGAGAATTAAGCGCTGGGTGTCTCCCAGATGAGCCATCTCTTGCCACCATGTGGCCACGTCGGTGGACAAGGCGTGGCCTTCTTCCTCCAGCTCATCGGTAATGATGGTTAATAACCCGATGTACCATTGTTCGGCGGTAATGTGATGTTTGCCAATTTGGGTCAGGTCAACAATGAGGGAAACAATGCCTTGAGCTTTTAACCGGTTTGCGGTTTGGATCATAAGGCTCGACTTGCCGGCCTGGCGTGAGGTTAGCACATAAGCAAACGCGCCGCTTTGGCACAGCTCCAGGAGCTCGTCATCGGCCCGGCGGGGAATGTAGATGCCGGCGTGGTTGGCCTGGACCGTGCCCCCAACCGTGTAGACGCTTAGTTCAGTCATAGAGATACCTCCTAAAGAATTGAGCATAAAGTTGGCAGCGGGGCAGTACAGCCTGCCCTTCTCGCCGCACCAGACCGGCACCCCACAAACGGAAAAAAATGTGCTGGTCTGGACAGGTACGATCGGTAATAACCTGGCGCAAACTTTCGACAAGCTCCTTTTGGCGGCGCAGTTGGGTGAGGTGATGGCGTAGATGATCGCCAAAGGGGCCGCGCTCCTCGATGGCCTGGCTAAAGAGGTCGGCTGGCGTAAAGCGCTGTTCCATGAGCAGGTAGAGCGCCAGGCGCACCAGGTAGGGTTGTCCGCCCACCAGGTCAAACAACTGCTGGACCTGAGGCGGGGATAACGGTGAACCGTGTTTTTGATTGAGTTCGCTCACTTGGGCCAGGGTGAAGTCGGCCGGCTCGATCACTTCGCCGACGTTGAAGGGGGACTCGTCCAGGTCATTAATAAATAGGTATGGTTCGGTCGAGGTGACCAGGACCAGATCGAGCTGCTGCCAAATCGGGCTGCGGGCTCGACTGCTATGCCAACTGCGTAAGGTCCCGAAGAAATCGTCGCGAAACTTCGTGTCAAAAATGACATCGGCTTCATCCATGGCCAACACCAGGGGCCGGCCCAGTTTCGGCAAGATATAGTGGCTCATGTAGCGAGTCAGGCGCTGACGGTTGCCCAACGGCAAGGTCCAACAGTCATCAACGTGGTTATCCAGGTCTAGTTTGTGGGTCAGCAGGTTGCAGAATTGGTGAAAGAAGGTATCGGCCTCGGCTAGGCTCGATCGGTCGAACTGTTGGAAGTCAATGAACGCGACCCGTTTACCGGCCTGTTCCGCCGCACTATTTACCCGGAGCAGCAGGGAGCTTTTGCCCATTTGGGGCGGGCCTTTAATGATGATGGTCACGCCCTGGCGGGCAATCGCCTTCAGCGCGATGCTGTCGCCGGGGCGGGTGACGTAAAATGGGGATTGGGCCGGCACAATATTATGCGGCGATTCCAAACAAGCCGGTTCGGGTTCTGTCCCGTTGTCATGGTTCGGCGGTAGTTCTTCATTAAATAGGTCGAAGTTGGCGAAGATCTCGGCTAAGAACTGTTCCCGGTTGGGGTAACGAATGTGGATTAGCAAGCTATCGGCCCACTGCCGGTCCAACCGCCCGTTGGTCACGCAATAGTAGACCAGGTCTTTGACAATCTCTTCTTCGGGTAGGTGTCGCCCCTGACGCCACTTTTGGAGCATAGGGCGAGAATAGCCGACAACCTCGGCCATCTCTTGCTCGATGGCGGCCATGCTTTTGCGCTGGCGTTTGGCGGCGCTGGAGATGCCTTCGCTTAGTAATTCTCCAAATCGTTTGTCTTGCATGTCATAACACCCTTGCTTTAGCTACACCGATATGGATACAAAATCAGGGGCCTGCTCCAAAAATTCATAAGTCAACTCATCTATTTCCGATGAGGTTATTATGAAAATTTGTAACGAAGCTGAGTCATAATAAGGACAGTAATTGAAAAAATCAGTTATTCGAGAAACATTTAACAAGTTGTCAGTTTTCATAGCACCCTTCAAGTTACACTTCAGAACTTCACTGCGACTTGATATCTAAACTAAAGAAGGTGAGGTAGAACCCCATGTTTAATTTATTGCTTAAGTCAAAGCGTCATCATCAAAGTCGGTATTTGGGGCCTAAGGCCACTCAAATAATTCTGGCGGCGCTGCTGGTGTTAGTCGGTGTCTTCAGTTTCGGAGACGCGGGCTTCATCCCAACCGTTCAGGCTCAAAGCCCTAGCCCTATTGTTAACACCCAAAGTGCTAGCGAATATGGATCGTGTTACACCAAACCCAGCAATAACGCGGCTTACGTCTACTACCAAAGAACTACCCGTGATAACTGCGTCTGGCAGGCTTACTACAACGGCACCTATACCTGGCGCTATGGAAAATGGACTACGGGCAATTACGGATATACCACTTACTTCAAAGTTAACGCCTCCGGTCAAGTTTACCGAATGTCGGGAGCCACTTGGATTTACTGGTACAATCTCTTTTAGGCCGGATTGGGAGCGCTGAAGGTTCATTAAGAGCACCTCATCATTAGTCACAGAGGTGCTCTTCAAAGAAATCAGCGTATAGTTGGCAGCGAGGCCAAACCTCGCGTCCGTGGCGGCGAACCAGGCCCGCACCTTGCAAGCGAAAGCAAATTTGGTCATCGTGACAGGTGTGATTGTAAATCACCTGTTGTAGACCTTGAACCAAATCGGTCCGCTGATGTAGCCGAAATAAGTGATAGCGTAAGTGATCGCCAAAGGGACCCTGGTCCTGGCCGGCGCTGGCAAAGAGATCGGCGACGGAGATGCGCTGGCTGGCGACCAGGTACAGCGCCCGACGGATCAGGTAAGGATGGCCGTTCAACAGCTCCATCATTTGTTGCACCTGAGCCGGCCCCAGGGGTAAGCCGTGACGCTGGTTCAACTCAGTGACTTGTTCCAACGTAAAATCCTGCAATTCGATGATCTCGCCCACGTTGAAGGGCGATTCATTCGGATTCTCAATGAGTTGGTATGGCTCGGTCGAGGTGACCAAGACCAGATCAAGCTGCTTCCAAATCGATTCATTCGCCCGCCGGTTATGCCAGTTGCGTAACATACTGAAAAAGTCGGAGCGGAAGTCGGCATCAAACAGTTGGTCTACCTCATCCATGGCTAACACCAGAGGAGTCCTTAGCTCCGGCAAAAGATAACGAGACATAAAGCGAGTACAGCGATGACCGTAGCCTAACGGCGACTCCCAATATTTCGGCGACTCGTCGACCATTTTTAGTTCGTCGGTGAGCCAGGCGCAAAATTGACGGAAAAAGATATTGGCGTCGGTTAAGGCCGACTTGTCGAACAGTTGAAAGTCGAGAAAGGCGACACGTTTGTCCGATTTGGCCGCGGCGTTAATCGTCTGGATGAGCAGGGAACTTTTGCCCATCTGCCGCGGCGCTTTAATGGTGATGGTTACGCCCCGGCGGGCAATGGTTTCCAGAGCCACGCCGTCGCTGAAGCGCTTCACATAAAAGGCGGATTGGGCGTCAATCGTTCCTTCGGGCGATTCCAGGCAGATCGGTTGGGCTGCGGCCAGGGGGCGCGGGAGTGCCGCTGCTGTGGTCGGCTGGCAAAACTGAGCCTTGGATTGGCCATCGATACTCAAGGCGCCGCCGGAAATCGCTTGCTTGAGTTCCTGGATGAGTTGAGGCGTATCGCTCTCACTTTCCCAGGAGGCCCAGTTAAGCGGATTTAGATACGCGCTGAGCGGGTATTGGAACGGCTCCCGGTAGTTCAGGCGCACCGGCAGCAAGGTCGGTCGCCCGTTATGCGTTTGAGCCAACTGCTGAGCCATTTCAATTTCCGCCAACACCATCTCGCTGACAATTGACTCAGCGGAGAGTAGGATGATCAGAAAATCGGTTTGGCGGAGTTGCGCTTCGATGTGCTGGATCCAGGGTGTGCCTACCATCATTGTTTTGTCGATGAAGACATCATACTGGTCACTCAAGGCCTCGAAGATTTGCTGGGCCACCGGCTCATCGGGCTTGATATCGCGTTTGTAACTAATGAAGATATGGGCCTTAAAGTAGGGTTGGTAGTCTTCATATCGGGTAGGATTATTTTCTTTAGCCCAGAACAGGAGGGTTTCAAGCAACACTTTTCGTTCAGCATGCTCTAGGAGGTGGTCAACAATCTCGGCTTTGCCGGTGGATTGAGCCAGTTTTTCATAAACCTGTCTGAAAGCGGGTGTATCAAAACTGAACGCGCGTAACTCATCGTCAGTAAACCCCTCAGTCATTAATTTCCGAATTTTTGGTAAGTTGTACGTGTTCCTCATTGGCTTCTCCCATGTTCAGTTAACTGTTAATGCCGCGTGGTTACCTTTCCGCGAACCAGACCTGACAGGTTTTCAAACGAGCCTTAACTCGGCTAATTGATCCGAATGACCCTGATTTTTCTCTGAAAAATATCTCCAAAACCTGTCAGGTCCGATGGGTGGCAACTTGGTTTATGTAAGAATTAATCAACCTGTGTTTAACCTGACGATGTCCTCACGTAGAATAATTCCAGTTTCAATTCTAGCTGTAGGTGGTCAATTTAAACTCAATATTCACTCAAAAGCGGTATCATTTCTCAAGAAAAGGATAAAAGTCCTATCAACCGTCTTGAGGCCAGGTTATGGCAACGACCGGCCTTTAGATCGAACTGGGTCCGTCCAAACAAAAACTGCTTCCATCAAGCCGTGGAAGCAGTTTTTGAATCTAAAAGGTATAGACGCTACGCCGTTGGAGATTAGCCCTCCCTAAATCCCTCCCACAGGGAGGGACTTGGCTGGTCCTCCCCTCTTTTGTAAATCAACAAATTAATCGAGGAATAACAAAGCAAGCTTTGTTGCTCCGACACATTTATCGATTAATTTCTAAAACCGCAATTGGGGAGAGTTAGAGGGGGCTAAACAGGTCAACTGCGTGGGTTGAATGGGGCATTCGAGACATCGTGGCTTAAATGGTTGGGTTTCGCCAGCGATTTGAGTCGTCTCAGCGATTCGACCTTTACTTCAAACCACGTCTTCGCCTTGCTGCGCCCGCACCACCTTGCGCAGCTCGTCGATGACGACCGGCTCGCCGGTGATCTCATCGAGATAGTACCAGTGCTCCCAACCGTTGCAGGGAGCCTGGCGGATGGCCTGGCCGACCTGGTGGATCGAGCCGGTGTAGCCGTTGTGCTTGATCTGGCCGTTGGCTAAGACCGTGGCGGCGATGTCAGACTGCTTGCCGAAGAACAGCTTCTGGCCCGGCTCAACCAGACCCTGCTGCAACAGGGCGCCGAAGGGAATACGCGGTTGGCGGCGCTGCTTGGGAAAGGTGTAGACGATTTCGTCATATGGGGGAGGCTCGACGGCGGCCAGCCGTTGGCGGGCGACCTCGACGTAGCATTCGTCCTGTTCGAGGCCGATCCAGCGGCGGTGAAGCTTTTTGGCGACCGCGCCAGTGGTGCCAGTTCCGAAAAAGGGATCGAGGACGACGTCGCCGGGGTTGGAACTGGACAGGATGACGCGGTAGAGTAGCGCTTCCGGTTTTTGGGTGGTGTGGACTTTGGAACCGTTAACTTTGAGGCGCTCCTTGCCGGTGCAGAGGGGGATGTGCCAGTCGCTGCGCATTTGCAAATCGCCATTGAGCGATTTCATGGCCCGATAGTTGAAGGTGTAGCGCGCGCCTTTGGTTTTTTGCACCCATAGCAGGGTTTCCTGGGCGTTGGTGAAGCGCACACCCCGGAAGTTGGGCATCGGGTTGGTTTTGATCCAGACTACGTCGTTCAAAATCCAGTAGCCCAAATCCATCAAGATGGCGCCGACTCGAAAAATGTTGTGGTAACTACCGATGACCCACAAGGTGCCGTCGTCTTTCAGTACACGGCGACAGGCTTGTAGCCAGGCGCGGGTGAATTGGTCATACGCCGCGAAATCCTCAAACTGATCCCACCGATCATCCACCGCATCGACTTTGGTCATGTTGGGTCGCCACAACTCCTGCTGAAGCTGGAGGTTATACGGCGGGTCGGCAAAGATCAGATCAACTGATTTTTCCGGAAACCCGGCTAAAACTTCAAGGCAATTTCCCTGAATAACCTGATCGAGCGGCAACGGTTGGCTGTTCACGCGAGACTCCACTTGGGTAAACTTTATGGTTATAATCTATATCTTGTGGTAAGATTGCGCTAAAACCTCAAGATATAGGGGGTACAGTCAAAGAAAAGGCGGCGACCTTGTCAACATTCTGATTTGTGGTATAATCTTATTATATTATGAAAAGTAGTTATGACAAGTTGGCATCTAGAAGCTGCTAGAGAGGAACGGGTGTATCTATGGCCGTATCACTAGACTTAGCCATTTCTGCAATTCGCGCCGGGCGTCGAGAAGAGGGACGCCAACTGCTCAATTTGGTCATTCAACAAAATCC
>JAGRCC010000958.1 GCA_020433785.1 Anaerolineae bacterium | reverse complement strand
TGGCCATGAGCGTCATCAACGGAAATTCGTGGGTCATCTCGAAATCTTCCTGGCGCGTTACCTGAAAATAATCGGTTAAAAAAGGTAAATGCTGCACCATTTGGGCATCGATGACCAGATAATCGGCCTGGTTCTCCCGCAAAAAATCGCTCAAACAATCGATCGATTTACAGGTGATCGGAATTTCTTTAACAATGAGCGAGGTGCTTCTGGCTCGCCAGGCGGGAATGGTATGGCTTGGCCCACTGATCACCGTGACGTCACTGGGGTTGAGTCCCTCTAACCCGTTCAGCAGTTCATCCAGACTTTGATTTTCGATTTGATCGACCTTATAAACATTCCACACCGGAAATTCTGCGGCCAGGGTTCGATACCCAACAATGATACCGGTAATAGAAATCACAATTATAGTGACATTTACGATCGAAGGAAAATATGTTTGAACGGGCTTAAGCGGCAAATTTATGACGGCCTGGTAAAAAATAAGGCTGACGACCACGCTGATCAACGGTACGATGGGGATGACGTGCCGGGGAAAATTGGAGACCGGGGCAAACCAGGCAAAAAAGATCAGCCAAATGGGAATGACCACCACTGGAATGAGTAGGGCGTTGCGCAGACGGACGTCCATCATTTTAAAAATGGTTAACGGCGCACGGCCAGGAGATTTGATCCATGTGAATAAATAGAGTGCGCCGGCCGCCACCAACAGCAGCAGCACGATAGCGGGCGAAATAACCTCGCCCTGACTGTCAAAAAGGTAGGTCATGCCGGAAATAAAGCGATTAACAATGTCGCCGATGGTGTGTGTGGCTAGAAAGGTGCTCAGGTTTTTATCCGGGGCGATGTAGGAGTCGTTCCAATCGTCATACCAGAATGCATGTGAAGAGTTGTAATTGTAAAAGGGCGCTCCCCAAGCGATCGTGTTGTAAATCAGTAGTGGCGAGGCCGCTAGTAGATAAGCGGCCAGCACACCCAGCACCATGCGCCAGCGCCGCCAGTAGCCGGTCAGCACGACCCAGCCCAGAAAGCAAATCAAAAGAAGCTGGGCCGTGCCTTTGGTCAAATAGGCCAGACCAATCATCGCGCCCATCAGCCAGAAGTAGCGCGCCGAGTCTTTTCGCGCCCCGATATACCAGAAGTAATAAGCCAGTACGATAAAAATCAGCAGCAGCGGCTCCGATATGACGCGCGTCATGGTTTTCCAATAGCCTCGATTAAACGCCACGAGGGTCATCGCCATGAGGGCGACGGTGGGATTGAAGGAGCGTCGGGTCAGGAACAGGATCAGCAGCAGCACCACCGTAGCAAAGCCCATATTCATCATTTTGGCCGTAGAAAAATAGACCCAATCTGTGCTGGCAAACGTGCTCAGGATCAGCGGCAGCAGCATGTGTCGCATACCGTCGGTCATACGGACGCCGGCCTGAATATCTAAGCCCAGTAGTAAAAACGCCCCCTCATCCGAGGCGGAGTTCCAGGCTTTGAGCAGAAACGGCCAGGCTAAGGTGTAAAACGCGACGACGACTAACACCACGGCGGCGTAATAGGTTGTGGTTCGAAAGGTTTTATGATTCATTTGATAGCCAAAACCGTATCGAGTTTAGGAAAACGGGTAACCTCACTATCGATGTTTTGATCGATGAGTTGGACGACCAACCGGTAGTCGCCGGGCGATGCATCGGCCGGCAGGGTGAGCGTACCGGACCACTCGATCAGGGCGTCCGGCTGCCAGGCGATTGGTTCGCTGGTCTCCCATTCGCCCCACAGGCGGCCATCGGGCGCGGCCAATGCGGCCCGAATGGTTTCGTTGGCCGGCAGCGGGCCGGTCGTGTGTAAAAACAGCGTCAATCGAGCCGAGTCTCCTGGCCGGCCGGGTGGGGCCGGCTGCCAGTTATAGCCCAGCAGACGGGCGCGCCCTTCGATAACAGCCTCACCCTCCGACGATGTCTGCATCCGGGGCGCGGCATAAACCCAGACATAGGGCGTGCCGCGATAATCGACCTGAAATACCGGCTCTTTTTGATGAAAATAGGTATAGACGGCTTCATTCGGCTTTTGGCGCTGGGTTTGGTTGATGTAAAAGATGACGTAATCGGCCTCTAATTGGCCTTCGCCGCTGGAGGAAAAGCTAGTCGTATAGGTGGTGAGGTAGGGTCGGACCATATCACTA
This sequence comes from Anaerolineae bacterium, assembly GCA_020433785.1. Next base: position 774 of record JAGRCC010000958.1, on the reverse strand, counting down.
TACCAGCTCGATACTTTCAACTGGTCGGCATTGGATTGGGCGTTGATCCAGGCCGTGGCTTGCTCCATGCCTTCGCCCCAACCCACCGGCACTTGCTGCACCGCACTGGTAAATCCCCCCAGCAGCGGATTGTAGAAAGTTAGCACGTAGGGGTAATTGGCGACGACCGGCCAAGCCTGGGCCGCGATCACCACCAGCCCGGCTACGACGGCAACGGCAGCCGATGGCCAGCGGCGTTTTCGACTCAACCCGTCGGCGATAAGTCCGATAAGCCAGTTCAAGCCGAAGCCGGCCAGCAGCAGCAGCGGCGGAATGACGCCCATCAGGTAGCGATCCAGTTTCTTAGGGCTGGCATTGGCCACCAGCCACATAAAAAATACGTAGCCTACCAAGGCCAGCAGCGTCTTTTGCTGAAGCGGCGTTATTTTCCGCCAGCCGAACCAGGGCCAGATAACCAGGGCCACCAAGCCGGCCATAACCGGGAGGGTCAGCCGGTAGGCGATCGCCACCGGATAGAACAACCAGCCGGGGTCGTCGCTAATCTGACCCAGAAAGAACGTGTCGTGCCCTTCGCCCAGTTCGCCCACATTGAACGCTTCGACATAAATTAGCCGCAGCGTTTCTAGCGGATCGACCCACATCGCCGGAAAAAGCAGCACAAAGGTGGCCGCACCGGCTGCCCCGGCGGCGACCAGTGCGGTCAGCCAGAACCGCCAGCGACGATCGGTGATGGCGCTAGCCAGGGCTAAGAGCGCCAGCCAGGCAAAAATGATC
>JAGRCC010000094.1 GCA_020433785.1 Anaerolineae bacterium | reverse complement strand
GACCTGGTAGAGCCGCCCCCCGGTAGCCGCCGCCATATCCGGCCACAGCGGCCGGACTACCGGCGCCATCTCCGGCTCGGCGGTTACGGCCGGATTGTGGAGCAGAACGATATGGAGCGGAATGCCGGCCATAGCAAAACGCCCGGCGATGGAGCGGAGCCGGGCGTTTTGGTCGTTCGGATCGGCGGGCGTGGTGGGGGTGGGGCCTTCCGGCCGACCGTCGGTCAGCAGGATGGCGGTCTGCCGGCTGCCGCTGCCGCCGGACAGCGTCGCCAGCGTTAATTCGAGCGCGGCTGCGGGGTCGGTCCAGGCCAGCGGGGTCGGGTTGTTGAGCACCTCGACAACGCTGCGGTGGCCAACCGGGTCGGCCAGCGAGGTGAGCGGAGCCGCCAGTTCAGCCTGACCGCCAAAGAAGATGACGCCAACCCGGTACGGCGCCGGCTGAGAAGCGGCGGCCAAACCGGCCACCAGCAGCCGCGCCGCTTGAATGCGCAGAAGATCGGGATCGCTGCCGGCCCCCGCTGTCTCAAACATCGAGTTGCTGTTATCAATCACCAGCAGCACATCATGCGGCTGTTCCTGTTGAGCGGCAGCGCGGTCGGCCCACAGAAAGGACAGCCAGATCAGTAAACCACAGCCCAGCAGCAGCCCGACGGCCACTAACAGGCAGCAGCCGCGCAGCCGCCGTTTGAGCCGCCGAAAGTTTAATTGATTGAGTAGAATTGTCATCGCTTTGCCTCCTGAACCCATTTTTCAATTCGGTATATAAAATTTGTATTTTTCGCCAAATTAGTTACCTTAATTACGAAGCCTTTCTAACTTTCTGGGGTTATTACTGTTAGAGATTGGATGACGACGTTTTAGGAATGGGTTGGAAGACGATGTTAACATGCCAGGTTAGAACCCCATTAATACGCCGGCCGGCGGCGCGGCGTTATTGTTGTGTTTATCGTTATTTACCGCCCCAGGTGAAATGTTGCTTACTTGAGCGCCTATGGCCGACTGTGGCCATAGGCGTTTTTTTTTATCTGTTGGGATTGTACTCACCGGCTGCCCGGCTTTTAGGGGGAAATCCCCCATGTTTTTGGGATGGATTTGAAGAGAGGGGCTAACGATGAAATGGGCTGAGATACGAGACACGTGCGTCGATTTAAAACCGCGAGAGTTTAAGGTGCTAAGAGGCGTGGCTGACGGATTACCGACCAAAGTCATCGCTAAAAAGGTTTTTGTATCGGAGAAGACGGTGGAGCATATGCTGGGGAAACAAGATATCGACCGGGGGCTTTACCGTAAGCTAAACGTTGAAAACCGCGCCGCGGCGGCGGCTTGGTTGGTGGAGACCCAAACCGCCGAGCGGCTGCTGGTTGACTACGGCCGCTCGGTCCTGGATTTAGTTCACCAGTCTCGTATGAACGGCCTGGCTCAACTGGCCGGCCATCAGGCGGCTGCGGCGGTTGATTACTTAAAGACAGAAATTAAACGGCATGTGTGGGATGTCAACCGCTTTGCCGCCCTGGCCGAGCCGGCGGCGGCCTTACTGCGCGAGCAGTTGGTGGCCCATTTCGAACGGCTGCCGCCGGAGGCCGTGGGGCCAACTACGCGCCCGCTGATTAAAGAGCTGCGCGATATAGCCCAGGCGCTCGACGCGCCGGCTTTGCACGCCGTGGCCGATTATGGGTTGGGCATGATGTATTATTTGACCCAGCAGTGGCTTAAATCGATTGAGGCCCTAGAGCGGGCCTTGCCGGCAACGCCGCCGGTTGACCAGCAGTTGACCATTCTCAGGCTGTTGGCGCTTAATTGGGCTTCTTTGGGCGAGGAAAAGCGGTTCCTGGCGGCGCTGGCGCAGGGCAGCGCCCTGATCGACCAAGGCGATTTGGCCGAGCCGCAGGTGGTGGGGCTGGCCTTGGAGGGATTTGGGCGGGGGTTGGGTATGCTAAAAAAACAGGCGGCGTTCGATATGTTGGAGCGGGCCTGGCAGATTTACCGGCAGGCCAAAACGCCAACACAGCACTTGCCGCTGCGTTTTATTCAACTGGCGCGCAGTGAGTTAGAAGTTATGGCTAGTTTGCAAGAGGTAGACCGCCGCAGGCTTAACACCCACGGGCAAGTGGGGCTAGATTTGGCGCAGGAGTTGGGCTATGTCCGCTACGCCGACCAGATCAAAGTCCAGTTGAACGGATGGCCGTAACCGGTTCTTACCTTTTTTTCAGCGTAAGAACCAGTCGTTGGGACGAGCCTTTATTTCTTCCAGTTGGGTCAGCAACTTTTCTTTAAACGCCTGCCGCCGTCTTTTAGAATGATATAACTTCCTCTCCTCAAACACAGCCTGAACTTCGCTAGCAATGCGCTCGTCGCTCCAATCGGGCGACAACGCTTTGAGATAACTGGCCAGCAGCGCGGCCAACTCCTCCAGTTCGGCTTGGTTGCTTTCCGGCATTTCTCCCTGGCTTTCGTCGCTTACCCCAACGGGCCAGGTCCTCCCTCCGGCCGCTGAGGTAATATTATTTGGTAGAGATAACGCCTGACGTCGCAGTTATGTTACGCGATAAAGCCCATTATATCACGCTTTGCCCTAATTAGGGGCCTCAACTTCATTAAAAATTTGTATTTACTCAGCAGGCGAGGTGACTGGCACTTAATCGTAGTAATTGTAGCGTTATATACCACTCAATGTTCTCTATTTGAGTCAAAGTGCCAGTCACCTGAGTAGCTACAAAAATTTTTGAAATGGCCCGAAGTTACACCTGCGGCGGATGCCAGCCGACGCTAACCCAGCGACGGCGTACCGCCACAATGAGCGGATGGTTCATATTGAGAGCAATCACCGTTGCCCGCCCGGTAGCAGTCAAGCCAACCACTTCAGCCCCGGACGGATCCCAGGCAAAATGATCACGCCAGACATCAAGACGCGGATGAAATAAGGAAACCGTTTCGCCGGTTAGGGGATCTTGAGCCGTGATACGACTGCCTTTGAACTCGTTGCAGCGGCGGCAGGCAAAACACAGATTTTCAAACACCGTTTCCCCGCCCTGAGCCTGAGGAATAATGTGGTCAACGGTCATCGGCTGGCCGGTATTAGCCTGGCTGGTGTGGCAATAGGCGCAATGGCGGTTATCCGCTTCGAGTAAACGATTGCGCAGTTCAGTTGATAGATAAGTGCTCATGGAAGCGCGTGAAGTTGGTCAGGGGGTGGTACCGGGTGTCCTCGCCAGCGTAACAGAGCCAAAGCCTGAGCTTTACGCAGCATGTGGCGGTCAAACGCCATTCTAAGTTGGTCTAATTCACCTTGTTCGATCGAGGTAATAGCGGCATTGGCGTTTTTATCCAGCAGCGTTTGATAGCGCGTCATCTCTGCTTCGGATTGTTGGGCGCGAGCCACCTGCCACAAGGCAGCGTCATCGAGCCGATCCAGAGCAGCCAGGTCGGTTTGAAATTCAGCCGGAACGTCATCCCAACCCGGCGGGCTGCCCACTTGAACCGCCCGCAGCAATATGGCATCAAACGATTGCTGGGTGGCCTGGGCCGCTTGCTGCAAACGCATATATAAATTTTCTGGGATATCTAGGGTAATAGTTCGTGAGGTCATCGTTTCAACTCCATCTCTGAGACGATGATACTTTACATCAAGGTAATGGGATTGGCAAAGACACTATCAGTATGGCGTTTGAGTTATGAGTTGGAGTTCTTTCCTCTATTATTGGCTGCTTTAGCCAGACCAGCTATCATTGCCGCGATTTCATTGGCTTCTTGGCAGTGATTACGGTAGTCACCCGCCTCAAGCTGGCCTCGTTTGCCGACGAACCAGTTCGAGTTATCAGTTTGAGTTGGAGTTCTTTCCTCTACTGCTGGCCGCTTTAGCCAGACCAGCTATCATTGCAGCAATTTCATCGGCTTCTTGGTGATGCTGCTGATAACTCTCGCGTGATAAATGGCCCCGCACTTGAGATAGAGATAGAGATAGAGAGTCATTTCTTGTGGGCAGTCTTAGCTAAACCGCTTAACATTGCCGCGATTTCATTGGCTTCCTGGCGATGAAGCCGGTAGTCATCGGCCTCGATCTGGCCTCGTTTGCCGACCATTGCCAGCAAACTAACCACTTCATACACAGAATTCTTGGTGATACCAATGAAGAACCACGGATAAACTGAAAAGCGCGGATTAAATAATAAACAATCCACGCTTTTCGGCCAATCCGTGATTCTAACCCTAACTACGGAACTTGCTAACGGACATGTTATAAATTTGACAACAACGGGCGCTCATCGTCTATGGCACGCTTTTTTGAAACACTGATGCACTGAATTTTTATGAATTCACTGAAAAAATAGGCCTCCTTCAGTGAATTTAAGTTTATCAATGTTTCAGTGTTTCACCCGTTATGTATCGAATAAGGACAACCGTTCATAATTCATAATTCATCCCTCATCCTTCCTCTTGTCCCCTCTCAATCGGGGCCGGACTGGAATTATGAATTATGAAATATGAGGGATGAAACTCTATGTGTCTATAATGATGAAA
>JAGRCC010000957.1 GCA_020433785.1 Anaerolineae bacterium | reverse complement strand
GCTACCCGATGGGCAAAATTGACGGCACCGAAATGTGGCAAGTCGGCGAAGGCGTGCGGGCTAAACGTGATCCGGACCAGATTCCGATCCACCCGGTTACCGCCGGCGTGTACATCGCCACGATGATGGCCCAAATTGATCTACTGCGCGAAAAAGGCCACCCCTACTCAGAAATTGCCAACGAGAGCATCATCGAAGCTGTCGATTCGCTCAACCCCTACATGGATTACAAAGGCGTGGCCTACATGGTGGACAACTGCTCCACCACGGCCCGGCTTGGCTCTCGCAAATGGGCCCCGCGTTTCGACTACATTCTGGCGCAGCAAGCCTATCCCGCCCTCGATAAAGGGCTTCAAGTGGACGAAGAGCAGTTCGACAACTTCGTGGACAGCGACATTCACCAGGTGTTATCTGTTTGCGCTAAACTGCGGCCCTCCGTTGATATATCAGTCATGGGATAGTTGCCCAGAAGAGGCGAGCAACAACGTTCTAATTTGGTGTGATTAAGTCGATCAGGCGACTGACTCACTCGTCCACAAAAGTGGTTTTTTAGCCAAGAGGCGAGTCGAACCTCAATTCGACCCGCCTCTTGCTATCATCAGCAAAGACCTAGCAGCACTTGGACTTAGCTAATTAAGTAGCCAAATAGCAGAGTCTCGCTCTCTACTCAAACCCTCCTATGGCTTTTTGACGCCCCTTATGCTAAAATAACGCCAACCGTCCACTAATCAATCATATTGTATCAACTGGGTAAAGGCTATTATCAATGGCGACTGATTACCCTTTTCAGGTTGATTTAACCAATTGTGATAAAGAACCTATTCATATCCCGGGCCGAATACAGCCTCATGGATTTCTAATTGTTTGCCACATGCCGGACTTGGCGATTGTCCAGGTCAGCGATAATACCGCCGTTCATATCAATGCCTCACCAGATGAATTACTAGCCCAAACCCTGTCGGAACTGCTTAATTCGCCTATCATCGAACGGCTTGTTACCGCCTGGCAGGCTGATAATTTTCAAAATTTCAATCCGACTACGGTCAAATTGACTCCGGCTACTACGGCCTTTAATCTCATTGCCCACCGCCGGCAAGAGCAGCTGCTGTTGGAGTTTGAGCCGCTCAGCCCTGAAATAACCTCTCTTCAATTCTATAATGTCCTCAGCCACATTCTCCAAACTATTCAGGATGCTGATACGCTTGAGGTGCTGTTTCAAACTTCCGCTGAACAAATCAAGCAGTTAACCGGCTTCGACCGGGTAATGGTCTACCGCTTTGATGAAGATTGGCACGGCCAGGTCATTGCTGAAGCCAAAGCGGCCCGGCTTGAGCCGTTTTTGGGGCTACACTTCCCGGCTAGTGATATTCCGGCCCAAGCCCGTCAGCTTTACACAATTAATCGAGTTCGTAATATTGTGGACGTTGCCGCTGTTCCGGCCAATTTGACGCCGTTATTAACACCGCCTGCTAATCAACCGCTCGATTTGACCCACGCTGTTCTCAGAGCCGTTTCGCCTATTCACATCGAGTACTTACGCAATATGGGGGTGGTGGCCACTATGTCTATCTCCATTATTCATAACGGCCATCTGTGGGGGCTATTTGCCTGCCATCATTACGCCCCTAAGTTTGTTGACTACAATATGCGCAACATCTGCGAATTTATCAGCCATATTTTTTCCGGCCAATTGCCGCCCATGCTGGCGGCGGCAGAGCATCACTTGGCAGATCAGTTAGCCGCTGTAGGCGAAACCTTGCTGGAACAAATGAGCCGCTCATTAGATATTATTAGTGGATTAGTGGATTATCCGGTAACCCTGCTCAATCTCAACCACAGCAGTGGAGCGGCTATCCATTTCAATAACCAATTGATTCTGCACGGCCAGACCCCGGACCGCCATCGTGTGCTGAATTTGCTTGATTGGCTGAGTCAGCGAGGCGAAAAAGATCTCTATCACACGGATAAATTATCCGCCGTCTACCAGCCGGCTCAGACGTACACGGCTACGGCGGCCGGATTGTTGGCTTTACCTCTTTCTAAATTTACCGGGGATTGGATGCTGTGGTTCAAGCCGGAAAAGCTCCAAACCGTGGAGTGGGCCGGTAATCCGGAAAAAGCGGTTACGGTTGAAGCCGATGGTCTGCGCCTTAGTCCGCGTAAATCATTCAAACAGTGGACAGAAATTGTCCACGCCAAATCGCTGCCCTGGCAGCCGGCCGAATTAAACGCGGCGCGCAAACTGCGCGAACATATTACCAACGTGATCGTCCAGTATACCAGCCACATCCAAACGGTAAACGCGCAGCTAACAAAAGCCTATGACGAATTAGATGCCTTCAGCTACTCTGTTTCGCACGATTTACGTTCACCACTGCGGATCATCGACAGCTATTCGGAAATATTGCGGGAGGACTATTACGATCAATTGGATGAAGCAGGCCGGGAAGTGTTGACCACCATCACCAAGAATACCTCTAAAATGAATCAATTGATCGAAGATATGCTGGCTTATTCACGTCTGGGGCGTGCTGAAAAAATCTATAACATGCTCGATCTAAACTCTCTCATTCAAGACGCCGTTGAGCTGGTCTTAGAGAACGAAAAAGGTCGCCACATTACTTTTGACATTGAACCTCTGCCAAAGTTGTATGGTGATCGGCCCCTCATTCAACAGCTTTTCTTTAATATCATCTCCAATGCGGTCAAATACACCCGGCCCACCTCTCAACCCCGGATTGAGATTAGCGGCCAGCGGCAGAGCGACGAGGTGATCTATGCGGTCAAAGACAATGGCATTGGCTTTGAGATGGCCTATGCCGACGAAATATTCAAGGTCTTTAGCCGGCTGCACGATAGCGACACGGAATTTGAAGGCACCGGTATTGGCCTGGCCTTGGTCAAGCGGATTATTCAGTCACACCAGGGGCGCATTTGGGTGGAAAGCCAGCCGGGTCAAGGTACCACAGTTTACATGGCTTTTCCAGTATCCCCAGCGGACAAATAACACCGGACGTCTGGCTATTCTCAAGGTATTTATTTAGCAGTTAGAAAGCGGGTATGGATATTTTACACATCGAAGATAATAGGGCAGAAGCGCATCTGGTTGCCCGTATTCTCGACAAAGAGGGCATAACTACCAGCTATCACCTAATAAATAACGGTGAAGCGGCTTTAGCGTTCTTTTTTCAAGCCCATCCTTTTCCCGATATGTGGCCTAAGCTGATCTTATTGGATATCAAACTGCCGAAAATTAACGGCCTGGATGTGTTAACTCGGCTTAAGGCCGACGAGCGCACGAGAACCATTCCCGTCATTATTCTTAGCGCCTCGGCCCAAGAACGAGATGTGGCGCTGGCATATAAACTGGGGGTCAACAGTTATCTGGTCAAACCAGTGAAATATGATCAATTCAAAGACCTGCTTAAAACATTGGGGAAATATTGGTTACAACATAATACCCAAATTCCTGATTAATAGGGGGCCAAAGCTTATGAACCCAGCAGAATTACCTGATATGCAGCGGCAGCGACTATTATTACTAGAAGATTTGCCGGAAGATGCCAAGCTTATTGAGCGCGAAGTGAGAAAAATCCTGCGGGATTCCCGAGATAATCCAGCCGATATGACTGAGTAAAAAAATGCCTTCTGCTATTTTATGCCGCTTAAAGGATGAAACAGCCGGGCGCCACCGGGTGGTTGAGCAACTGGCCCGCGCCGATAGAATTCTCGACCACACCCTGACTTTAGCTCAATACAGCCGCCTTATTGTCGCCAACTATGCTATTCATCAATTGATAGAACCTCAACTATTACCCCTATTTAGCCCGCCTTGGGTTGATCGCTTACAGTTAGCTCAGCGCAGCCGGCTTACGGCGCTGCAATATGATTTGGCGCAGCTTAACCTTAATCCCCCCGGCTTCCCTCAACTAACCTACCTCATTCAGACTATTCCTCAAGCGTTGGGAGCCCTGTATGTCTTAGAAGGAGCCACTTTAGGCGGGGCCGTCATACTTAAAGCTTTGCAGAAAAATCCACACGTCAATGGCGTGGCGCCGTTCCATTACTATGGGCTGTGTGGTCGCAACACCCGGGCCTTGTGGCTCGGCTTCTGCCAAACCTTGAATGAGTGGGTTGATTCCTCTGACGTCGGCGATGCTATAGTTGCGGCCGCTCAAGAAACATTCGACTTCTATCGGCGGTTACTGGTCGCCGCACCTGAGGAGATAAGAGATTAGAGATTAGGAGATTATGTTCGCTTCAATTCCCATATCTCATCATCTTCCATATAGGGAAGTTATTTGACTCCCGATCCTTGGAGTGCCCTTCGAGTAGCCCCCCTATTTTACAAAGTCATAAATCGCATCAAAATATTCGGCCATACCCACCAACATTAAATCGTTGTGGCCCGCTCGGGGGATGAGCACAATCCGTTTCTCAGCCGCCACACTGCGATCATATAACGTTTGCCCATCCGAAGCCGGGATCAGGTAGTCGGCCTCACCGTGGATAACCAGCGTCGGCAGGTTTATCGCCTCTATTTTAGCCGTGTTGCCGTACCCTTGGGTGGCGTCATCGGCGTCGATGTCCAGCCCGCCCAGCCGCGATACCAGCGAGAACGTGTTGGCAAAACCACTTTCGATAATGAGGCCGGCCAATTGGTCGCCTCTTTGATGGGCCACCTCGATGGCGGAAGCGCTGCCTAACGAGCGACCCATCACATACGTATTAGATGGATTTAGGTTGTGACCAGCTTGGATATCATCGAGCCGGTCAAAAATGGCGACGGCGTCGGACCGTTGGTTGCTGGTTGTGGGCCGTCCGCCGCTCATGCCGTAGCCGCGATAATCGACCACCAGGAAGGTGACCCCCAACTGGTTGTATACCGGCCCAATCGTGGCGTAATCGGCGGCGATTTCACCGTTGCCGTGAAAAAAGAGAATCAGCGGCGCACTTTCGTTGGCGATGTGGAGATAGGCGCTGATCGACAGCCCCGGCTCAACCTCAATTGGGACCGAAACGCCATTTGAGGTAAAATCGACGCCGCGCCGGGGATGAAACAAAATGCTTAGCACTTCAGGCAGGTCAAGAATATGGTCAGTCATAAAGCACCTCGCTGATTGACTGTGTTTGAATAGGTTCTATTGGCTTGCCACACTAATAATAACCCAACTCCAAGAGCGAGGCCAATTGTTAGAGGGTGGTTGGTGGATGGTTGGATTGATGGTTAGTGGGTTGGTGAGTTTGGTCGTTGGGAGATAGTTAATAGGGTGGGTGGTTGATAACAGAGCATCAGCTTTGTTCGTAATTCCTTTACGGGGTAAGATACCAGCCCCGCAGATTTTGTAAACTGAAAAGACGAGTTAGCCTATCGGGCCTCAATCTGGACGCCAGAAAGAGGGGCGTAGGCTAACCGGTCTTGATTTTGGACGCAAAAACGAGGGGTGTGAGCTAACAGGTCCTGTTTTTTGCTGGAAATCGGGGTCTGTGAGCGAAACGATCTCGTTTTTTGCCGAAAAACGAGGGGTGTGAGCGAAACGATCTTGTTTTTTGATAAAAAAAGGCAGGTGTGAGCTAATGGGTCTCGATTTTTGCCGGAAAACGAGGGGTGTGAGCTAATGGGTCTCGATTTTTGCCGGAAAACGGGGTGCGTGAGCGAATTAGTTTTAATTTTAGATGAAAAAACGAGGGGTGTGAGCTAATAGGTTTCGATTTTGCATCCAAAAAAAGCGAGGGTGAGCGAAACTGCGGTACAGCAATAACCATAAATATGTACTGGAGCGACAAAGCTTGCTTTGTCATGCGCAGTAAGGTCAAAGTAATCTTTGACGCTCCAGAGCTTTATTTCCAAAGGAGACTTATGAAATTCACTTATATGCTGGTGGTCGGCGTTATCCTGCTCCTGACTGCCTGCCAAAACGCAGCCGAAGAACTTCCGCCGCCGTCACGGGTGGCCTTTATCAGTGATCGGGACGGTAATTTTGAAATATATGTAATGGACCGAACCGGCGAAAACTTAACCCGGCTCACCGAAGATGAGATCGATCAGGTTTTGCCCACCTGGTCGGCCCAAAGCGATACCTATGTCTTTGTCGGCGGCCAAGCGGAGCAGCCGGAGAAAATTACCCTCTATCGCATGGATAACGACGGCGGAAATTTGCGCCCGCTCAATGACAGCGCGCCCACGCCGACCGATTATCCGGCCTGGTCGCCAACTGGCGAGTGGGTGGCCTACAGCAGCGCCGATGAGGGCAACACCGAGGTTTACATTGTGGATGCGGCCGGGGAAAAGGTGATTAATCTCACCAATAATCCGGCCGATGATAATTTTGCGGCCTGGTCGCCGGATGGGCAATCGTTGGC
>JAGRCC010000956.1 GCA_020433785.1 Anaerolineae bacterium | reverse complement strand
AAAGAAACGTGTTGAAAACACGTTAAGGGAGAACCCAATAACCTGTTTCAACCCGTTTTCTTTAGCAGCGACCGAATTCATTCGGTGGCGATAGGCCGGCTGGCGACAGACCAGGAATGACCGAATCCTCTCCCTTTGGTTTTGTATTGAATGAGTTTAGTTGATGATTGGAGCGTCAAAGTTTACGTTGACAATAGACAAAGCCAGCTTTGTTGCTCCGATAATTCGACCATCGATCTTTCTTTACTTAGCCTACGCCTTAGCCTCATTTCGCCATTAATTTGTAAACAATGCCATAAATAGTTCTCCTTTCCTGATGTTACAGCTCCTGCCCGTGGCCTAATTCTGTCAGCAGGATGGCGACCAGATCGACCGCGTTGGTAAAGCCACGGCGTTGACCGGTGCGCGGGTCTTCCAGGAAAAAGCGCCAGCCGCTGTCCCGATGGGCTTCCGGGCCGGTTTCGCTGTCCGGAGCGGCCTGGGCTGCTTCCTTACAGACGGTCAAAAGATAGATGCGGTAATATGATGATGAACGGTTCATGCCTTTAACCTTCAAATGCGTTTCGCCCGGTCAACAAATCACGGTATAATAAACTCCACAAACTCTTGAACTTATAAACTTGAGTTCAGTATAGCGGGCAGGTGCAGCGAAACTGCCACGCCAATGCAACGAAAGTGCAACCAAGCAGGCTGTTATGACTCGAGGTGAGGCAGAAGGCAGGAGAACGTTAAACATAAAGCTGTTGGGCAGTCCGGAAGTTTGGCTGGCGGGGCAGATGATCACCGGCTTCCGTTCCGGCAAGGCGCGGGCGCTGCTCTACTACCTGGCCGTGACCGGGCGCGCGCAGCCCCGGTCGGTGCTGGCCGGGCTGTTTTGGGGCGATGTCGCCGAAAGCCAGGCTCGCCGCAGCTTGACGATGACCGTCTCTAACCTGCGCCAATTGGTTGGCCCGTATCTGCTGATCAACCGTGAAACTATCGCGATTGATCCTGATAGTCCCCATTGGCTCGATGTCGCTGCGTTCGACGCCGGATTGACCGCCGCCCCCATCGCCCCCACCCTTGACCCCTTGCAACAAGCCATCGACCTCTACCGGGGGGACTTTCTGGCAGGGTTCTACATCCACGATGCCCCGGAGTTTGAGCAGTGGACGCTGGTGGAACGCGCCCGGCTGCGTGAACGCGTCCAGCAAGCCTTGCACATGCTGGCCGATCGGTTGGATCGTCAGGGCGATTTGCCTCAGGCCATCGACGCTATGCGCCGTCTGATTGGGCTGGAGCCGTGGCGAGAGGAGGCTCACCGCTATTTGATGCTGCTGCTGGCCCGCAATGGCCAACGCAGCGCGGCGCTGGCCCAGTTCGAAATCTGCCGTCGCGTGTTAGCCGATGAATTGGACGTCGAGCCGGGTCTGGAAACGACGGAGTTATACGAGGCTATCCGGACCAAACCGTTCGCGCCCTCGGCGACGCCGATCCGGGCACTCGTACTTCAGGAGCCGCGTCGGGGCGCTGATGACCGTAGGCTGGCTCACCGGGTCGCCGCCGACACGGAAAGCCGGGCCGAAAACGAAGTTCAGCCGCCCTTTGTGCCGCTCTCGATAGGCACCGTGGGCCCCAAGCACAACCTGCTGCCACCGCCCACGCCCTTCGTCGGTCGGGAACGCGAGCTGGCCGACATCATTCGCCGCCTGACCGATAGAGATTGCCGCTTGTTGGTACTGACGGGGCCGGGCGGTATCGGCAAGACCCGGCTGGCTTTGGAAACCGCCCACCGATTTATCGGCGGCGACGCTGACCCCGGCTTTTTTGAGCACGGCGTCCTATTTGTGCCGCTGGCCGCGGTCGAGTCAAGCGCCGGTCTGGTCTCGGCTGTAGCCGAAGCGGCTAATTTTACCTTTTACGGCCACCTGCCCCCCCAGCAGCAGTTACTTCATTATTTACAGACCAAAGAGCTGCTGCTGGTTTTCGATAATGTGGAACACCTATTGGGCCCTCCGTCGGCGGAAGACGCCGGAGCCGCTGACCTCATCGTCGATATCCTGGCTGCGGCTGCTCGGGTGAAAATCCTGGTCACCTCACGCGAAGCCTTGAATTTGCAACAAGCCTGGTTCCATCCGGTGCAAGGGCTGTCTTTCCCCACCCGGCCTGCGCCATTTTCAGCAAGCCCGCCGCCTGACCCCGCTTCGCTGGAGCCGTATGATGCCGTGCAGCTATTTGCCCAAAGTGCCGCCCGCGCCCGGGTCGAATTCTCGCTGGCGGCGGAGCGAGACGCTGTAGTGCGTATTTGCCAATTGGTGGCCGGTATGCCGCTGGCGATCGAACTGGCCGCCGCCTGGCTCAAGTCGCTTCCGGCGGCAGAGATTGCGGCGGAAATCGAGCGTGACCTCGATATCCTGACCACCCGCCATCAGAACGTGCCGGAACGGCATCGCAGCATGCGGGTCGTTCTGGCCCAGTCGTGGCACCGGCTCACGGTGTCTGAGCGCGAGATTTTCAAACAGCTGTCGGTTTTTCGGGGGAGCTTTGCCACCGAGGCGGGCCGCCGCGTGGCCGGGGCTTCGCTCATTGATCTGGCCACGTTTGTCGAGAAGTCGCTGCTGGCGGTCACGCCGGCCGGTCGGTATCAACTGCACGAACTGCTGCGCCAGTATGCCGCCGAACAACTGGCCGAGTCGCCGGCCGATGTTATCAAGACCCGTGATAACCACTGCGCCTACTACGCCGAGTTTTTGCAGCAGCGTTCGGGGGGAATGATGGGGGGGCAACAGCGGATCAACCTGACCGAGATCGCGGCCGACTATGACAACGTTTGGGCGGCCTGGCGTTGGGCCATGAAACAGGGCAACGTAACCGCGCTCAAACAGTCGGTCGCCTCACTCCAATATTTCTGCCAGTTTCAGGGTCGATATCGGGAAGGGGCCAACGCCTGGGCAGAAGCGATTGACTGGCTGTCCGGTCTCGAACCCACCGAGCCGATCAACCTCACGCTGGTCGAACTGCTGGTCTGGTGGGGCTGGCTGAACATCCGCTTGGGGCAACTAGACCAGGCCGAAGCCGCGCTGATACGGTGCCGCGATCTCTACCAACAGTTGGCTGTGCCCCCCATACCCGGCTATGGCACCGACCCCGCTCTGCCCTTGAGCCTGATCGCCACCATCCGGGGCGATTACGATACCGCGCTGCACTATGGCGAGCAGGCGCGCCGGCAAGCGGAAGCGCCTTATCACCCCCACAATCTAAACCAGGCCTATTACGTGCTGGCCAGCGCCACGTTGGGGCAGGGGCGCTATCATACCGCGCAGCAACATGCGCAGCGCGCTTTGACGCTAGCCCAACAGGGGAACGACCGTTGGTTTACCGCTTACTGTCTGAATGAGTTGGGCAAATCGGCCCTGGCTCTGACCGACTTGTTGACCGCGCAGGAGCATTTTCAAGCCAGCTACACCATCCGCCGGGAGTTCGATGATCCCCAAGGGATGGGAGTGGCGCTCAACTATTTAGGTGAGGTGGCCCTGCAGCAGCGGGCCTTTGATCGCGCCCACGAGTTGTTTCAGGAGAGCTTAGCGATTTATCAAAATATTCTCGATAAGGGCGGTTTAGCCACGGCTCATAAAGGGCTTGGCGCTGTGGCTATCGGCCAGCACAACTTTTTAGCCGCCGGGCAGCACCTTCAATACGCCTTACGCCTGGCAACGGAGATCCACTACGTCCCGCTGATATTTTTCCTCTTGAATGTTATCGGCCAACTCTGGCTTACGGCCGGTCACCTGGAACGTGGCTTGCGACTGGTCGCCTTTGTGCGCGCCAACGCCGGTCACCAACCGGCTCAGGATGAAGCCCGGCAGGTTTTGGATGAATATAGCGCCGCTCAAAAAGGGCTAAAGGAACTTCTAGCGGATGTCCAGGCTCAGGTCAGCCACCGAACGTTGGAGGATATGGTGGCGGAGACCATCGAGTTGCCCTCTTTTTTATCATAGGCGGGGCTGCCATCAGGGGCTGCATTTCGGAGTTGGGCGAACTGATCCCTTGAATCGCTGAGGCCGCTGAGGACACTGAAATCGCTGATCTATGACTTACGCAGTTGGCATGTCA
>JAGRCC010000955.1 GCA_020433785.1 Anaerolineae bacterium | reverse complement strand
GGGGCAGGGGCGGAACGTTTTGAGGGACCCCAGTGCTGAAGATTTTCACCTGAACCGCTTCATCAATGGCCCCGTCGAGGAAAATAATGAAAAAACCCGGTGTCTCCGGGTCTCTAACGGGAGTATCTGAATTTAAGTTCTCTGGATCAACCTCACCGTTTTGGTTTGCCGGTGGTGGGCCATCGTTGTCATCCTTTTCTTTAATGGGGCTATTGAAGACCGGCTTAGCTAACCCTTTAGCATCAACCACCGAACTATCTTCCAGAGTGAAGGCGAAAGCTAGGGCTAGCATAAAAATTAGAAAAAGAAAAAGTAACCGCTTGTACGTCATAAGTTTTTTGCTCCTTGTGATAACTAAAAATGAACGCATTTTTTTTCATGATAATCTGGATTCTAGTTAGAATATATGCATCAATTATTTTGGTTGCGTTAAGTATTCATTTGAATGATTATCCAAGAAGCAAAATCTATTTATATGTCGCGACCCTCCAGTTCTTCATCGATTTGTAGATAAATCGTCCGTAACTTTTCCAGCGTCTCGGCGTTGGGTTCGGCCCACATACCGCGTTGGGCGGCTTCGAGCAGGCGTTCAGTGATGCTTTGTAATGCCCAGGGATTGCTTTGTTGGAAAAATTCTTGCAGCGCCGGGTCCAACGCATAGGTTTGCGCCGTCTGTTCGTACATCCAATCATCGACCACCTGCGCGGTAGCGTCGTAGCCGAATAGATAATCGACCGTGGCAGCTAATTCCAAAGCTCCTTTGTAACCGTGGCGTTTGATGCTCTCGATCCATTTGGGGTTGACTACTCGACTGCGAAATACGCGGTGAGCCTCGTGCTGTAAAGTGTGAACTTGGGCCTTTTCCGGATTGCTGTTGTCGCCGAAGTAGCTTTTGGGATTGCGGCCGTTCAGCGCGCGAATGGTGGCGATCATGCCACCGTGGTATTGCAGATAATCGTCGCTGTCAAAAATGTCGTGTTCCCGATTATCTTGATTTTTGACCGCTATCTGGACGCCTCCCAGTACGCCTTTGAACTCCTCGCGGGCATCGTCTCCGTAGATATTTTGGCCGTAGGCGTAGCCGCCCCAATTGACATAAGCCTCGGCGAAATCGGCCTCATTTTGCCAGTTTTGCTCGTGAATGAGCGGTAAGATACCTGCGCCATACGATCCCGGTTTGCTGCCGAAAATCCGATAGCTGGCCCGCCGAACGGCTTCCTCGTCTGTTCGGCCTGCGGCCAACTGGCCAGCTAAATCCTGCAGAAAATGTTTGCGGACAAAATTTTGATCAACCGGCTCATCCAGTAAGGCTACCCGATGAGCCGCCTCATCCATCAACTCAATCAGGTGGGGGAAGGCATCGCGGAAGAAGCCGCTGATGCGCATCAACACATCGATGCGAGGCCGGCCCAACTCTTCCAGAGAGATAATCTCAATCGTCTTGACTCGCCGGCTTTCGGCCTGCCATACTGGGCGCACTCCCAGTAAGGCCAAACATTGGGCGATGTCGTCACCGTGAGTTCGCATAGCGCTAGTACCCCAAATGCTTAATCCTACGCTTTCAGGGTAGTCGTTTTCTTCACTTTGATAGCGGTCGATCAACTCATCAGCCAACTGTTGTCCCACTCGCCAGGCGGCTTGACTGGGAATAGCTTGCGGATCGACAGCGTAAAAATTGCGCCCGGTCGGTAAGATATGGGCCATCCCGCGAGTCGGCGCGCCAGCCGGCCCGGCCGGTACATAACCGCCGTTGAGGGCGTTGAGGACGTTGGCGATTTCGTCGCCGTTGCGCCGAATGAGGGGAACGAGGGTGGTGCAGATGAAGGTCAGGGGAGAGAGGAGATTGGAAATTGATAATTGGAGACTGGAGATGGGGCGATGAGCCGATGGGAATGGGGAGATTTGGTGTGAGTTTGTTGGGGCGGGTGAGGTTTTGAGAACAGTTTTTACGGTAGTTTCGATAGTTTCGGCGGCGAAGTTGTGGGCGGAGAGGTGTTGGATGAGTTGCAGGCAAAGATCATCGATTAGATCGATCACATCGGCGTGAGTTGCGTAAGGGCGCTCCGGCCATTGCTGTTTCAACATGTCGAGCCGCTGATCGCCAGCCGCTAGTCTTTGGCCTCGTTCGGCCAAGAGGGTTTCTAAATCAAACGTCAATCCGATGGCAACCTCAGCCCGTAGGCTAGGGATGCTGCCGTTGGGGATGCGGGTCAGAGCGCGGAGTAAATGGCACAGTTGATCGCCTTCGGGAATGTAACCCAGCGTGTGTAGTCCGTCTCGAATTTGCAGACTGCCCAATTCGCATAGATAACCATCGATATCCTCCAGCAGGTGCGAGAAATCGGTGGCGTTCATCTCGGCCAGCGTCAGTGGCGTGCCGTCGTCGGTGTAAGAGCCGTCCCACTCATGGGTGTGGTCGCCGTGGTCAATTTTACCCATAAGTTCGGTGATGTCGCGATCCAGATTGGTTTGCTGCATCAACTGCCAGATTTGCTGTTGGATCAGCGGTAGTTTGCTAGGGTCCATCTGCTCGACCTGATAATACTCGTCGACAAGCTGGGTTAAGGTTGCCAGTTCGCCGTAGACATCAGCGCTGGTCATGGGTGGGATCATATGATCGACCACAGCGGCGTGGGCGCGGCGTTTGGCTTGAGTGCCTTCGCCGGGGTTGTTGATGATGAACGGGTAAATCAGCGGCAGGTCGGCCAGAAAGGCGTCGGGATAGCAGTCGCGGCTAAGGCCGATACCTTTGCCGGGCAGCCACTCCAGCGTGCCATGTTTGCCCATATGGACGATGGCATCCGCGCCCCAACCGCCCTCGGCCTGAGGCGTGGCTAGCCATTTGTAGAGCGCGTAGTAGTTGTGGGTTGGCGGCAGGTCAGGCGTGTGGTAGATGGCGTCGGGGTCCATGCCGTATCCACGCGGCGGCTGCAAAGCGACAAAGACATTGCCCAGCTCAAGCCCGGCCAGAGCGAGATGCTGCTCCCGGCCCTGCGCGTCGAGATGCACGTACGCCTCCCCCGGCGGCGCTTGCCAGCGATCATGCATGCGTCGCTGTTGGCTGGTGGTCAACTGGTCGAACCAGCCGGCGTATGTCTCAACCGGCACTCGGCCGGCTGCTCGGCTCAACTGCGACTCAGTCAACAGCGTTTCGTCGTAAGAGCAGCGGTCGATCAGTTCGTGCAACAGGGCGTCGCCGCTGTCCGGGATGTTGTCAATGTGATAACCCTGCGCCTGCATTGCGGCAAAGAGGCCTAGCAGGGAGGCCGGCGTGTCGAGACCAACCGCATTGCCGATGCGATCAGCTTTGCCAGGTGAATTGGTCAGCATAAAAACGATACGCTTCTGCCGGTTCGGTTTACGACGCAGAACCGCGTAGCGCATCGCTTGGTTGATCACTGCCTGGATACGATCGGGTATAGGTACATAGCGCTGGCCGCTAACGGCTGATCGCTGAGCGTCGGCGCAGGTGCAAACCGCTTCGCCGCAGCAGGTTGATCCATTTTTCTGCGGCTTGGCCTCCCCCTTGAAACTGATTGGTACAGTGATGATCCGCCCATCAAATTCCGGCAGAGCCACGTTCATGGCCACATCGAGCGGACGCAGGCCACGCTGGTTGAGCTGCCACTCCTCGGCCCGCATACCACTGCTGATCGCTTGCAAAATAGGAATGTTCAGTGCCTCTAGTGTCGAGACGTTCCAACCGGCGGCAGTTGGCCCATCGGGATTGATGCCGCCCATCGCAA
>JAGRCC010000954.1 GCA_020433785.1 Anaerolineae bacterium | reverse complement strand
GCTAATTTGGCCAGGCGATCGAGAACGACCATCCCGGTTGGGCCGAAGCTGGTGACTTGCGATATCTTCTGACCAAAGGTGGCGAGCGCCCATTCCAGCAAATCGTCTAATGAACGGGTCTCGAAATGGGTGTTGAGTTGGGCGAAGTCATACTGAGCCGTGAACGGGGAGCCAGTGCAAAATTCTAGTTGCTCCTGATGCATTACCAATTCTTCCGTTGCAATCATTGTCGTGTTACCCCTTAGTTAATATTTTTGGCAATAAAAAACCTACACACGGTCCACGTTGACCAGCGCTCTATCGTTTCAAAAGCGATATCTACCAAACGGACGGCTTGAGTGTCTATAACCTTCTTGTAGGACTACCTATTCATTCATCGCTACAAGTTAAAACAGATTACAAAACGCCAGCCGCAGTTTCCTGCTTGAAAACGCGAGACTACTAATCTCTACCGGTGTAGGCTTTTCTGATGCAGTTGATTAACTTCGTCGTACCCCAACTGTTTCAGCGAGACTAATAGACTCGCCTGGTACAGTTACAATACAAGACCGGTGCGTCGGCCGCACCCTTTAGCTGTGTTTTTGAATTCATATCTCTCAACTTTGATGTATTGAGGAGTATGGCCCTATACCTTACTCCTGACAAGGTAACAAAAAAGCCTGCCGGTACTATCTATATCGGCAGGCTTTGCGCACACTTTAAGACGAACAGATTACAACCGCGCACCCCACCTTATTGCAGGCAAACAGAGACAACAACACATACAGATACAGGTGTGGTTGGCGGCGCTTATTTTGTTAGACTTATTGACCGTTAAGTTTAACATAGGGTCTAGTATACGAACTCTTATCAAGAGTGCAAATTTTGGTATGGGTTTTTTAGGTAAATCATGGTCAATTACATAACCCCATTGAACGAACCCCGTCCTTTTGAGTGAAAATTGAGTAAAAATTGAGCCGAGTTTGCTACGATAAACGCGGTCAAAATTGTCGTATCGTTGCAAGACCTCACTCTTCTTTGCCCTTACTTGTTTCAACAACGCGGAGTTGCCAATGTGTGAAGCGTTCATAAATGACCGGGAACTTAAGAAATTCGAGACAGCCATAGCTGAAACGGTAAATAAATCAAACTCATTAAATGAGCTTGAAGCGTGGCTCCGGTCGCAGCGATGCATCGTGTTCGTTAAACTGGAGGATTACCTCATAAAAACCTTCCCACCTCGACGAGAATTCACTATTGGCCTAAGAATGGAAGGAGGTCCCATCCGGAAAAAGATATTGACTATTGTCATTTTAGACGATGATCAATTTGCGTTTCACCAAATTCGTGAGCCAAGTTGACCGTTTGTCTTCTATCTATAGTAGAAACCATTAACGCGCTTGAAAGGAGACGCAATATGCCAGGCGAAACTAAGTTGGATGACATTGCTCTAGAGGAACTTTTGCAGGAATTAAGAGAACGAGAACAACCAAAACTCACTGAAGCAATGGGCGCCCCAGACGATCAGTCCCCCTTGGTTGACTTTGAAACTGAAAAGATTGTCGAAAACGTCCAAGACCGACAGAAGGTCATTTATGGTGTGGATAACCGACAAGACCTTTTTAATGTCGCGGATCCGGCCATTCAGAGGAGTGCCGATTCAGTTGTTAGTTTATGGAACGCCAGTAACGTGGTTGACAACGGCAATGGCACGTCAACACTGGTTACCCAGAACTTTGGGACAAGCCGAAATCTGTGTAGTAGTGAGCCATTTCGAAATCAGCCGATAGGCGCCTTTTGTACCGGGTTTCTGGTGGCTCCCGACATCATCGCCACAGCCGGTCATTGTGTTGACGCCGGCGATGTAACCAATACGAGATTTGTATTTGGCTATCGCATGACCAATGCCGCCAATGCCCAAACGGTCATCAATAACCGTGAAATTTACCGGGGTGTCGGCCTCGTTGGCCGAGAACTGACCACAGGTGGTGCTGATTGGTGCCTGGTTCGGTTGGATCGACGGGTTCCCAATCATCGTGTTGTCCCCATTAGAAGAGCCGGAGCGATCCCCAACAATCAAGCGGTCTATGTCATCGGCCATCCGGTAGGGCTTCCGATTAAATACGCGCCGGGAGCCAATGTTCGGGATAACTCGCCCGCCGCGTTTTTTGTCGCAAACCTGGATACTTATGGGGGAAATTCGGGCTCGCCTGTTTTTAATGCCAGTACCCACGAAGTCGAGGGCATCTTAGTCAGGGGCGAGAACGACTTTGTGATGAACGGCAGTTGTCGCGTCTCGCTGGTTTGTCCCAACACCGGCTGTCGCGGTGAAGATTGCACCAGAACGACGGAATTTAGCAGCCTGGTTCCCACTTCTCTAAACTTACCAGGATTTGGCACCTATACCATCCAGCAAAGAAGCAACAACCGCTTCCTGGATGCCCATGAGTCGTCCGCCAACGACTTCTCGGCAGTAACCCGTCCCCCTCAAAATAATAATACCCAACGCTGGATGTTAACCCCGATCGGAACCGTATACACCATCCAGCAAAGAAGCAACAACCGCTTCCTGGATGCCCACGAATCCGGCGAGGATTTCTCGGTCGTGACCCGCTCGGCCCAAAATAACGCTTCGCAAAAATGGGTACTTTTTCCCTCAAGCGGCGGAACATACACCATCCAACAACTGGTCAATGGTCGATATATGGATGCCCATGAGGCGCAAACCAATGATTTCTCGGTCGTCACCAGACCCATTCAAAATAATGATACCCAACGCTGGATCTTAACTTCTTTGGGTAACAATACTTACACCATCCAGCAAAGAAGCAACAACCGTTTCCTGGATGCCCATGAGTCGTCCACCAACGACTTCTCGGCAGTAACCCGTCCCCCTCAAAATAACAATACCCAACGCTGGGTTTTAACCCCGGTTGGCGGCGTATACACCATCCAGCAAAGAAGCAATAACCGTTTCTTAGATGCTCATGAGTCGTCCGGCAATGACTTCTCGGCAGTGACGCGCTCGGCCCAAAATAACGCCTCGCAGCGATGGGTGCTTCTGCCTTCAAGCAATGGCACCTACACCATCCAACATCTGGTAAACGGTCGATATCTGGACGCCCATGAGGCGCAAACCAATGATTTCTCGGCCGTTACCCGTAAGGAGCAAAACAACGATACCCAACGCTGGATAATTAATCCGGTTTAACTTTGGCAGCAATGGGAACTGTACTCAATATCAAATAATAAAAGGAGTGAATTATGCCTGACAGCATGACGCAAATTCTTAAATCGGGTCCTCCCGGCACAAAACGTAACATCGCCGTTCTTGGCGATGGTTTTGCCGCCGGAGACCAAGACACTTACAATAATAAAGTCAAAGAGTTACTCATCGATGGGGTATTCGGTCACGACTATTTTTATGAAGATGCCCAAGCCTTCAATATCTATCGGGTCAACTTGATTTCAAAAGATTCAGGCGTGAGCCAACGAGTTTACGACGAGCGAGGCACCCCTTCTGATGGGTCCGATGACATCATCGTGAGCACGACCCTCCGCGACACGGCCTTGGGTTATATATTTAGCGGCTCTTGGGCGCATTGCTGGTTGGAAAGTGGCGCGAACACCTCCGCTCGCGTTCAAAGCGCGCTCAAAAAGTGGGTGCCCGATTATGATTTAGTCCTGATCATTCTCAATGAGAGCGGCTTCGGTGGCTGTGGTGGCGGCGGCTTTCAGATTGTCACCATGGGCTCTAGCTGGTCAGTAATGGCGCATGAATTCGGACACGGCACCGGCGGGCTGGCCGATGAGTATTGCCGGGATCGCCGGTATACCGGTGGCGAACCGGGCGCGGTAAACTTAACCAGAAACACCAATCGCAGCACCCTTAAGTGGCGTAAATTCGTTAAACCATCGACCCCGGTCCCCACGGGCGTAAAACCATCGACCTCAACCGGCTGCACCACTCACAACCAGGGCGCCAAACCGGCCGGCTGGAGCAGCAGCCAGGATGTGGGGCTATTTGAGGGCGGCGGCACAAACAACGAGGATATTTATCGACCCGTTGAGAATTGCCGGATGCTCGGAAACTCCCCCCCATTCTGCCCGGTTTGCTACACCGAAATGAAGTCCAAGCATCACGCCTTTACCCAACGCACCTTTCATAAATGTTATGCGGGTGACTTCAACGGTGATGGCAAAGACGATTTACTCGTTCATAACGATAATTCAATCATGATCTACCGCTCTAATGGTTCCCAGCTCGATGTGGTCTTTAGCGCGGTTGAGTATGTACCTGGCTCCTGGCAATTTAAGCCGAACGACCAATTCTACATCGGCGATTTCAACGGCGATGGCAAAGATGAGGTTGTTGTTTACAACAGCACCGATTGGAATCAGGAATATCTGGGGCTATTAGCCGATGACGGCAAAAACGGTCTAAAATTGATCCGGCGCTATGATAATACGATGCCGGGCTGGCAGTTTCATAAACATGATAAATTCTACATCGCCGATTTCAATGGCGACGGTAAAAAGGATCTGTTTGTCTTCAATGGAACTGATTGGTCTATTCCCTATCTGGGGATGTTGCGATCAACCGGCAGCGGTTTCCAACTGGTTCGTCGTTACGATACGTCTTTGGCCGGCTGGCAAATGAAAAAGAATGACCGTTATTTTGTCGGCGACTTTACCGGTGATGGCAAAGAAGATTTATGGGTCTTCAATGGCGCCGATTGGTCTGTGCCTTACTTTGCCATGCTCAGATCAAACAGCACATCCCTGACGATGGTAAGACGCTATAACCAGACGATGCCCGGCTGGCAAATGGCCAAGGAAGATCAGCATTATATCGGTGATTTCAACGGTGACGGCAAGGCCGACCTGTATGTGTTCAACGGCAAGAACTGGTCTACCGCCTACCTTGGCATGCTTTCATCGAACGGCTCGGCCTTATCAATGGTGCGGCGATACGACGGCAATGCCCCCGGCTGGCAGATGCGTAAAAATGATCAACATTTCCTGGGTGATATCAATGGTGACAAGAAAGCCGACCTATTCGTTTACAACCATCAAGATTGGTCACGCGAGTACTTAGGCACGATGATCTCTAACGGTTCTGCCTTGAGTTGTAGCTGGAAGGAAGATTGGGTAGGCGAATGGAACCTGGGATCGGTTGACAAGTTCGAACCTTGTAATTATGAAGGTGTTAAGGGCCAACGAAACCTCTTTGTCCATAACCAAAATTGGTTTGGGATGATTCGGGCTACCCCAACACTTTCGCTGCAAAAAATTTATTACCGTTGGATTCACAACTATCGACATGGCCGAAATTGGTGAAAGGAATTGACATGCCTAACGAATTTAAAAACAAAAACGAAATGCAAGATAGTGAAGACGCTCCGGTGTTCATTGATAATCCAAAGCGACCGGCAATGGACGAGCGCTCCATTCGCCCTAAGCGGATCAAGGGCGCTACCCTTCGCATGCCTGACAGCGATGAACCCGAAGTAACCATGATGAGTGCGGCCGGACAGGGCCTGAATCTAATGCCGCCCGTACCCGACGACATCGACTTGTCCGACCAAGAAGAAGAAGGGGCATCCCTAATGGAAACATTTCAAGGAATGGGTGACCAAGAAGGGCCTGGCCCCGAGGTAACGGAAGGAGATGAAGGGTATGTCCGCTTGCGCCTACGCGTGGAGGGCGACACGATTTCCGTAGCAGGCGTGACGGCGGTTGACGGTCCGTTAGTCATACCCGAAAATATCCACTCCGGCCTGGTGTACGAGGCAACCTATAATCAGAAACGCATCGGGTTAGGCACAATTCCTGACCCCGGCGAGTTCCGCAGTTTTCCCCATCCAACCCCTGTTCCAGGCCAAGAGGGCCATCACATTACGGAATTGCCCAGCTATGAATTTGCCGTCCGAGTTCCGAAAACCGATTTTTCTCGCCAGAAACTGTCGAAGATCAATGTCGCTGTTTATCGCATCAAAGGCGACCCACCCAGCAAGTCCGTTGGCCCTGAGCAATTGAGCAGCCAGTTTAGCCAGGAACTTCGTGAGGTGGTTCAACTCAAGGGGATTCGAATCGACGATCTCGACGCCGACGTACAAGAAGAATTGCGGCAAGTCCTGGAATAGCTGCACCCAAATATGAAAAAGGATTCCCGGCCTCCCAAGTAGGCGGTCTGGGACCATGCCACCTAAATACCGGCAGTCGAGGCGATACCGCCTCGGCTGCCGGATTAGAACCGCCCTTTCGCAATCAAATCCAACGACAAAATCAAAAACGGCCATCGCATCTCTCCCGGCTAACTCAAATTCCGTTGTTTCCCGTTCGACAAATCAACATAGGTTGGGTTGAGCCGGACATTACGTCTTCTATACTGAAAACAGAATGAAAACGAACCATTCGGGCCGGTCATTCCCGCATGCTTCCCCGCCTACGCGAGGACAAGCTTAGCGGGAACCTAGCGCCATAAGACCGGTTGGATGCCCGATAAAAACATTCGGGCATGACCATTGCCTCCATGTCTATGACCTCCTTGGAATCCATATTGAGCCAAAAAATTTTTAGAGGAC
>JAGRCC010000093.1 GCA_020433785.1 Anaerolineae bacterium | reverse complement strand
CCAGCAGGGCGCAGGCGGCCGGGTTGACATCGATGTAACGGGCGTCGTCATTGGCCAGTAAGATACTGTCCTGGGCGTGATCGAATAACGCCTGTAAGCGCCGGCGGCTCTCGTGCAGATCTTGCTCTAACTGGTGACGCGGCGTGATGTCCTGTAACTCCCACAGCAGACCGGCTACCTGGCCGTTGCCATCGTCGACAACCGTACCGGCCAGCATCGCGGTCAAGGGCAAACGCCCGGCGGGCTGCACCCGCACTTCCCGGCGCTCGACCGGGGCGATCCCGTTATCTCGCAGCCGGGTCAGATAGGTCAGCCAGGTGGGCCGGTCGGCTTCGGCTAAAAAGTGGGCCAAAGATTGGCCCGTGAGCGCGTCCTGACTGGCGTTGAGCAGCGTGGTCGCGGCGGGGTTGGCCTGGTGGATCACGCCGCCGGCATCGGTAATCAGGCAGGCATTCGAGTTGAATTGGAACAGCCGTCGGTAAAACAGGTGGCTTGTGGCTTGGGGGAGGTGGTGTATCCCCCGTTCTTTTCCGTTGTCGTTCATGGTATTGGCATCCTATAGGCTTGTCGAGACGGCTATTTTACCAACCATCTCGCCTTAGAGACAAACTGAGGACAATATATGAGGGTTAGCCAGCAAAGCTCCCGGATGGCACCGGACCGTAGACGGCAAATGACAGACCGCCCAAAAAATAGGCTGAACTTAGCCGCTTGGGCGGCCCGTGGTCGGCGGTCGGCGGTCGCAGGAGGCATAGCATAGTCTTGGTCACAGCGAGGCTGTGTTCGTCAGAAAATCTCAAATTCAGTCGATCACGATTTCAAGATCTGATGAGCAATGATAGAACGCGGATGACACGGATTATACGGATTTTCACCGATAAGGCTTGACTGGTAAGACTGCACGCAACCGTGGTAAAGAAAAATTAGACAGAATTAACAGGATTATCACGATTTTATATGTCACAATTAAGTAAATCTTGTTAATTCTGTCGATTATTGGTGCAATTTCACGTTTCCACGGTTTAATGCTATGCTACCGCTTGACTTAAACTTCAAAAAAATTCGTGTTTATCCGTGTGATCTGTACGATCGGCGTTCTATTTAGCCACTTTAATGTCAAATTGTGATCGACTGAAATTAGAAGTGTTCCAGGGAGATGGTGTGCTGCTTGCCAACTAATCGCCAGACGGCCATTTCACGGCCAAATTCAGGATATAAGTCTTGATGCGGCCCTTCGGCTTCCAGGCCGCAGCGTTGACATTTCAAGCGCTCGGCGGCATAGGGTTCTTTGTTCAGCTCAAGTTCAAGAAATTCGGTGGAGTATAGGGATGTTTCGGCCAGGGGAATGCGGCTACGGGGGTTGTCGAAGCCGGTCGTTTGGCCAATCACGGCCCAGGCTTCGTGATGAACCCGTCTGATCCGGGCTTGACAACCTGGTCGCTGGCATCGCTTTTCTTGATGGCAGGATTTTTTTCCGAGATAGCGCCATTCACCAAACCGGTGAAGGTGCAATAGGCATAGAATGTCGCCGAGCCCTTTCTTTAATTTCAGCATGGTCTTGCTCCCCTCTTTATTCTCGGCTAACCAATTTAGACAGTTTAAATACAGTATAACGTTTATGCCTTGATATTTTAACTGGCTATTTATTCATATTTTTACTATTTAACTGTACTAGCGAGGCAAACCAGTGGACGTGGGATCGTCAGCGTTTGGGTCTATCCCCACTCACTTGTCAATTGGACCAAAATGCGGGTACAATATTGCCGGACGGATCAGCTTTTGTGGCTTTCTTGAAGTTCATGGCGCTTTTGGAATTAGTAGTGTTATGGCGTTGGGAAATGTTTTTGGTAGGGAAATGGGCAACAAAATAAAAAAGGAGTAATAAGTGGCGACCCAGTATAACTTAAGACCCATCCGAGATTTGCTCAAAGACGGCTTTTCGGCCGAAGAGCTGCGCCGGTTCTGCTTTCAGGAGCCGGCCTTTAAGCCGGTTTATGATCAATTGGCTCAGGGCAGCGGTAAAGATGAAATTGTTGACCGGATGATGGAGTATGCCGTGGCCAAACTCCTTGTTGACAAGCTGCTGGCCTGGGCTGAGAAGGAGGTTCCGGAGCGATATAAGCAAGGCGGGCCATACGTGGCGCAGCCGGCCGAGCAGACAGCGACGCCGCAGCCCCAGAGACAGCTGGGCGGAGGGCGGACGCTCGGCGGGTTGAAGACCAAGCCCGGCGTCAATCCGACGGCGATCGGCGGATCGGTGCTGGTTAGTGTGGTGACGCCGCTGAACTTAGAGCCTCAAGATTACGCCTTTGTGACCACCGAGTTCAAGTGGCTGTTCAGCGCCATCGAACATTTTCTCAAACTGCGGCGGGGCGAGATCGATCGGAGCACGCCCATCGCTGTGGCTATTCCGGATGAGGCCGTGCGAGACACCCAGGTCAACAACCAACTCCTACCGGCTTTGGACGCGTTTGATTTGCAGCTTTGGCAGGGGCAGTTTGAGTCGGGGCTGAAGCGGATCAACACCTATCTGCGCAATCTGGATATCTTGTTGGATCAGGAGTCCAGGAAGGGTGACGCCGGACAAGGAGATGTCTATCTGCAAAATCAGATCAAGAGCAGTCGCTTGGAAATTGTCAAAGTCGTGCGGGAACTGGCCCAACTCGGCCAGCAAGCGTACGGGGTGTTGGTGACAAGTCCGCAGCAGATGGTCGCTTTACTTGATGGGTGAGTTGCGGGCACGCTATCGAAGCAAAACCATGAAAACCAAGAGGCCACTGAGTCCGATAATAAAAGTCGAGTATGTCATTTGGTAGCCGGAGGCGAAGAAATCCCTCAGTCATTCCAATAAATGAAGCCTTCGCTGGGAAAAATGGACGTTGTCGCTTCAAATTTTCCCAGCCAGACCTCTTTTCATTGTATTGTTATAGGGATTTCTCCGCTGACGCTGCGAAATGACATGAAACATATCTACTTTCGAAATCAGGGACATAAAGGTTTTTTTCTTCATGCTCTTCATGCCCTTCATGGTGACCTATTTTCCTGCCACAAACACAGGCGGTTGTCAGCTAAATAGCTACTCCCGCAGGCGAGGGTCAAAGGCATCGCGGAGGCCGTCGCCGAGGAAGTTGAAGGCCAGGACGGTTAGAGTTAGGGCCACGGCCGGGGGAACGAGGGCGTAGGGGTGGGAGCGCAAGCCCTGGAAGGCTTCGTTGATCATAATGCCCCAACTAGGCGTGGGGGCGTTGACGCCCAGGCCGATAAAGCTGAGGAAGGCTTCGGTTAGAATGTAGCCGGGAATTTCCAGGGTTTCCTGAACCAAACAGGGGCCCAAGATGTTGGGCAGAATCTGTTTGAGGATGATGCGCTGCGGGCGCGCCCCAATCGATTTGGCCGCTTCGACAAACTCCTTTTCTTTGATCGACAGGGTTTGGCCACGGGCAATCCGGGCCATACTCAGCCAGCTCAAGGCCCCCAAAATAACAAAGATGAAAAACATACCGCCCATGGCCTGGTCGATATCAACCAGGAAGGAAACCAACCCCGCCTCGTTGCTGCTGCGATCCAACGATTTGAAGTAAACTTGGACCAAAATGACCACGATCAGCAGCGGCAGCCCATACAGAAAATCGACAATGCGCATCATAATATCATCGACCCGCCCGCCCCAATAGCCGGCGGCAATGCCGTAGACGACGCCCACGACCAGACTAACGGTGCCAGCCACCAAAGCCACCGCGATCGAAACCCGGGTGCCATACAGCGTCCGGGTCCACAGGTCGCGGCCCAGGTTGTCGGCGCCCAGCCAGTAGACAAAGCC
>JAGRCC010000953.1 GCA_020433785.1 Anaerolineae bacterium | reverse complement strand
ACTGCCGCTCCAAACGCTGCACGGCATTGTCGAACAGTGCCACAAAGAAGCGGCCGTCGGTTTGATAATGCAGCGGCACATCGGAAACATCGCTTAATTCTTGAGCAAAGCGAGGCCAGCGTTGGTGGCTGTCCTGCTGAAGCGCGAACAGATCGTCGCTAAATGAGTTGGACAGCTTCCAGGGCATCAGCATCCCGGCAGCCGCCCAGGTCGCGCCCCGGCCCACCTGGCCCCGTTCAAAAATCGTTACAGCCTGGCCCGATCGGGCTAAATACCAACCGATGGATAAGCCAAAGACTCCGCCGCCGATAATGGCAATCATACCTTCATCCATTGGAGAGTAGGACAAATTGCTAATTTGTCCGTTGCTTTAAATTCAGAAACCGGACAATTTAGCAAATTGTCCTACTTTCTGCTTGGAGATTTATTCTAAAAGCTTTAACCATATTCACAAATAGCGCTGGGCGAGTTACAACACTTGCCGGTGAGTTGTGGTATACTGATGCCTATGAACACACCTTTCTATGCTTCCTTCCAACCCCAACCCACCGGCGACGGCTCCGATACGCTCTACAGCGCCGAGTACGGGGAGACGTTTCATTCGACGTTTGGGGCGTTGACCGAAACCGAACATGTCTTTCTCGATGGGACGGGCATCAAGCAACGATTTGCTGAGGGCCAATCGGCGCGGGTGTTGGAGGTGGGGTTTGGGACGGGGTTGAACTTTTGGGTCACGGCTCATTATAGCCAGACGGTAGGGGCGTTGCTGGAGTATGTGGCTCTGGAAAAGTATATGCTGCCCGCTGCTACGCTGGCCGGGCTAAATCACCACCAGTTGCCCGCCGTGGCCCAAGATATCCGGCTGGCTTTTCTCGACTGGCGGGCCGGACTGCCCGATCCCCCGCCCGGCTCACAGTTGCATTGGCGTTATGGTGACTCAATCCGGTTGGAACTGGTGGTGGGCGATGCGACGCGAGCGGCCATACCTCATCGAGAATACCACGCGATCTATCAGGATGCTTTTAGCCCGGACAACAACCCTGAATTATGGACACCGGCATTTTTCGTCCGGCTGTTCGAGGCACTGACGCCGGGTGGCCGGTTGGCGACGTACTCAGTTAAAGGCGAAGTGCGCCGTAATCTGACGGCGGCGGGCTTTCAGGTACAAAAGCGGCCCGGCCCGCCCGGCAAACGAGAAATCCTGGTGGCGACCAAGCCTACTCCTCAACCGTAAAGCCCTCTTGCGCGGCCAAATGAGAATCGACATACATTTCCACCCAGTAGTCACCGGGGGTAAAGACGGACAACAATCCGGCGCTGAGCAGTAGTTCAGTTTCGCCTGCCCGACCTTGATCCCACGTCTCGAGGACGCGCAGGGTCGGATCTTCCTCGCCATCTACAAACACTTTGACCACCACCTGCTGGCCGTCCTGCATGCCGTCATAGGTCAGCAGCAGCACTACATCGCTGGTATCGGCCGGAAAGGTATCGGTGATATCGTAATCGATAAACTCATCGTTATCATCATAGAGTTCTGTCGCGAATTCAAACGAACTGATGTCCACCTCGGTGGTTGGGTCGGGTGGCTGGCCGGTATATTCCAGAGCGACGGTTAGCTCTTTTAGCTGTTGAGCGACGGCATCGACCGCGTCTGCATCTGTTCCGGCCCGGCTAACAATGTCGTAGGGCGGCGCAGCACCACAATCCTGATCGATCAGGCAGCTTGAGAGGCCATCCAGATCGGTGGCCGAGACATCCAGATACCACCATAATGAGTCGGGCGGCTCCTGACCGGCGGCTCTGGCAGCGGCCACCTGTTGGCCGGCCAGGTCCATTGCCTGGGCAAAGGCCGTTTGCGCCGCCTCAACTTGACCGGCGGCCAGATGGATTAGCCCCAGATCGAGCTGCGAGACCACGTTATCCGGCCCAAGGGCCAATTCCATTTGGCCCAGCCGGAGCGCATCATCCAAACGACCCTGATAATAGTAAACGCGGCCCAATTCCATAACCAGGTTGATATCTTGCCGGCCGGCATCGATAGCGGCTTCGTAATCGGCCGCCGCCTGATCGAGTTGTTCCAAATCAAAATGGGCATTACCGCGCTCGTAATAGGCGTCGGCATAGGCCGGCGCCAGCGACACCGTCTCATTAAAAAACTCGATGGCCTCCTCCGGCACCTCTTGATGCAGCCGGCCCACACCTTCGGCAAAGGCCCGGATAGCCGGCTCGGATGGGATGGAGATGGGCCGGACGTAAACCACAATCACCCAGATCACGGTTCCCAGAGCGAACAAGCTGCCCAGGATGACAAACAGCCAGCGAATCTGTCCGGCCAGGGTAACCGATATGCCGTACAGGAACAAGGTCACGGCCAATATGGTCAAATGAGCCACATAGGTATCGGCTTTATCGCCCCAGGCTTCACTAACCTTAAACGTCGCCAGAAACCGTTCGGACAGATAGGTTGAGTTGACCACGTACAAATCGGCCTCATAAGCGGCGATGTCAGGTTCATCATCCTGGGCCGGATCGAAATAGGGGGGGGCTAGCAGCGGGCTGAGATCAGCCAGCCGGTCGCGAACCGTTTCATAGCGCTTGACCGCGGCGGGGTCATCAAAGTCGGCGGCGATAATGGCCTGGCTGTCCAGTTCCGACCAGTTGCGCCAGAGATCGGTCCAGGCGTAGCCGGTTTCGATTTCGCCGGCCGCTTTTTGGCTGAGGGCTTCGATGGCGAAGGTCTGGGCTTCTCGCAGGGCGCGGTCGGAGCGGACGCTGGCCTGGCTTTGTAGAAATCCAACCACAGCAGCGATAACCGTCACAACAGCGATCATCACCGCTACCAACCGCTCGAATGGTTCGCCGGAAAATATCGGGGTCCGGGTGATCGGTTTATTTTCAGACGTCATGGAATTTATCCTAATTCAACAATTATGGCAGCGGCCACACTAAAAACCAAGGCAGTCAGGCCAAGCAGCGCCAAGCTGTAGCGCCAAATCGCGTGGGCCGGATTTAAGCCTTCGGCCACGGTAAAAAAGAGTAGAGCCACTGCCTGTACGATAAACACCATAATCAGGGCGTTGGATTTAGCGTGATAGCCGTCGGCCTGGTCAAAGTGAGGCGCGGGATCAAGATTGAGCGATTGCCCGGCTTCGGCCCAGGATTCGCCAAACTCGCGTTTGAGGTTGTAGCTGCCATCTTCATTTAAGAAGCGCCGCGAGAAAAGCTGTTGGCTATCGCTGGCAGATTGCGCCAACACTGCCCAGTCCCGCAGGTCGAGGTCGGACGCTTCGTCGAAATCGACCGTTTCCTCCAGTTGATTTTGCAGTTGGCTGTTGCGGGTATAGACGGTGTAGCCACGATAGTGCTCGTAGACGGTGTTGGTATTGGTAATTTTTGTTTGGGCCGCGTTAATAGTGGCTGTCAAGCCGGCAAAGTCGGCATCACCGGCCAGGGCGTCGATGGCTGACGCGCGCCAGGCCACAACGGCTCCGGCAATGGTGACAACCGCGATGAGAATAGCCATCGTCGTTTCAAAGGCTGTGCTCGGCGCCGGGATTATTTCATCATCGGGAAGGATAGAGGATATGTTTTCGCTCATAAGTTTGTAGGTCAGTATTTATGATCTATTTAGCTATTAACTACGCCTGGGGTAAAACAAGACTGAGGCACAGGCCAAGGCGAAGAAAAAGCGCCTATATTATCAGGTTTTGCAACTGGATTGGTCGTTTCCCAGCCTTAGCCTATTAGCAAGTCATCGCCTGTGCTGATGAGTGATTTTTTCTTAATGATACGATTGGAATTGAAGCAGGTCAATTATACAACAGCATTTAGATGAGGGATAAAAAAGATAAAATTTAGGTTGCATTGCACTCTTATTTGTAATAAAATCAGGTATAATGTGGCATCACTGCCCTTTACTGCCACAACCTTACAACCACCCAAGCACCGTCGTTCTTCAACCTAATAAAATTCTTTAAGGATGTAGAAACTGATCGACCTACATGCAATGATGCTATTTAAAGTTTTGGTTTCCTTACCCAACCCATTCAGACTGGGCAGCATAATCCTGCTGTTGGCTATGGCCTTGACCGGCTGCACCGCAACGGCCAACCAACAACCGTCTGAACCGTTGCCAACGACCACGCCGACCGCCCTGCCGCCGACAGCTTCCCCCACGTCATCAGCCTCGCCAACCGACCTCCCCCAACCTTCACCCACCACTGCCACGGAACCATCTCCCACCCTAACACTCTCCCCAACCGACCCGCCTCTTCCGTCACCATCTACTGCTGTGGAACCATCCTCCACAGCGACTACGACTACTACGCTGTCTCCAACACCAACTTCAGCCCCGACCACCGAGGTCGTGACCGTGATAGCCAAACCCACCACCGCACCTTTAGCCGACGGCGACCCTATGGCTGCCGGGCTGAAAGTCTACAAAGAGCAATACTGCGGCATCTGTCATAAACTCGATGTGGCCGGCACCGGCGGTATTTTTGGCCCGGAGCAAAATCATCTCGGCACAACGGCCGAGACGCGTATCAAAAACCCCAACTATCGGGGCCAGGCCGGCACCGCCGCCGACTATCTGCGCGAGAGTATTCTTGATCCGGCGGCCTACTTTGTTGAAGGCTATGAGCAAAGCGCGCACCAAATGCCCGCTTACACTCACCTGAGCGACGACCAGGTTGACGCGCTGGTCCAAATGTTGTTGCAGCAAAAATAAACTATACGACTGTGGTTGACACAGGATAACCCATCCTGTTTACAAAAAATCATCTTAAGCCAATGGAGGATTTATGAAGACAAAATTTGTAGTCGTAGTGGCAGTCCTGTTGTTTATATTAGCCGGTAGTGTGGTGCAGGCCCAAGGCGGCGGCGAAACCGTGGCCACCGGCCTCAATGCCCCAATGGGGGTTTTAGTGGCACCTGACGGCAGCGTATGGGTAATCGATTCCGGTGTGGGCGGCGATGAGGAAATTCCCTTTATCAGTCCGGAAACCGGTCAAGAAATTACCGCCCAGTTTGGCGAAAGCGCTCGAATTGTGCAAATAGCCGCTGATGGTACGCAAAGTGATGTAGCCACCTTGCCCTCAGTTTTGGTCGGCATGGAGTCGATCGGCGGCGCCCGGTTAGCCATGGTTGACGGCACCCTTTACGCCACCGCCGGTCAAATGCTGGGCGAGCTTGGCACTGACGCCATGGAAAACAGCGCCGCCGTGCTCAAAATTGAGGATGGCCAGGTGTCTGAAGTAGCCAGCACGTGGATAGTGGAACGC
This sequence comes from Anaerolineae bacterium, assembly GCA_020433785.1. Next base: position 2,133 of record JAGRCC010000953.1, on the reverse strand, counting down.
GACCAAAACCCCGATGGCACTTTGGTCGACTCGCATCCCTACGGCCTAACCGCAGCGCCCGACGGTAGCCTATGGGTGACTGACGCCGGAGCGAATGATCTACTCAAGGTCGATCCGGCTTCGGGCGACATCGAATTGGTTACGGCCTTCGACGCCGTGCCCAGCCCGCTGCCCAGCCCTACTCGCGACAATGCGCTGCTGACCGACCCGGTGCCGACCGGCGTGGTGGTCGATGACAGCGGCACGGCCTATGTATCACTGCTGCCTGGCTTCCCCTTCATACCCGGTTCGAGCAAAGTCGTACAGGTATCACCCGGCGGTGAAGTGAGCGATTATGCCACCGGCCTGACGATGCTGACCGACCTGCGCATGGGGCCCGACGGCAATATGTACGCGGTCCAAGTGGGCCAATTCACCGAGCAAGGGCCGGTGCCGAACATGGGCCGTATCATCCGCATTAAAGCGGGCGACGCCTCAGAAGTAGTCGTTGACGGCCTGTCCTTCCCCACCTCTGTTGATTTCAACGACAACGGCGACGCCTATGTGACCATCAACGGCGTCGGCGCGCCCGGCTCCGGCGAAGTGGTTATGTTCGCTAACCTGACCGGCATGGAAGGTACGCCCGTTTCCGAAGCCGATGCTGCCGCAGGAGCTATGATGGCTGAAACAGGCGATGCCTCGATGGCCGAAGGCGACAGCACCGAAGCGATGGCGACAGAGGAACCGGCTCCGGCGGCCCAAGAAGCACCCGCCACTTTGCCCACCTCCGGCGGCGAACCGGTGGTCGCTTTCTGGCACCTGGTCATCTTAGGCGCGGCCCTATGGGGCGTCGGCCGGTGGGTGAAGGGGTATGCAGAGGGGTAGGTTTGTTTGTTTGTTGGTTGGTTGATAAGAGGTTAGCTTGAAAGTTGTTTTGTATAAAAAAAATGCCGGCTCGCTAACGAGCCGGCATTTTTGGTTTGGCTAATCTATCTTAGTTAGCGACTTTCATTATTGAGAAGGATCGGGAGATGGTAGATATATGAGGCATCAACGTAATCTGGATCGCCATCGCCATCACTGTCATCGTCCGTGGGGTCGCCATTACCATTGGGGTCCTCATCGGCGGTGGGGATGCCGTCGCCGTCGTCGTCATCGTCCATATAGTTGGGCAAGCCGTCGCCATCGGTGTCATCATTGAGTGGATTGCCGTCGCCATCGGGGTCTTCTTTATCATCATCGACCGTATCATTATCGCTGTCGCCCGCGCCGGGACCGTCATCGTCGGGATCGAGGTAGTCGGGAATGTTGTCGCCGTCGGTGTCATCGGGATTGGTGCTAGGGTTGCCGTCGCTGTCACTGTTGCTATCTTCATTGATGGTGTTGGTACCATCATTGTCGTCATCAGCATCGAGATAGTTAGGTTGACCGTCGCCGTCGATATTGTCATTGGTCGGGTCGCCGTCTTCGTTGATATCTTCATCGATGGTGGGAATTCCGTCGCCGTCGTCATCGGCGTCCATGTAGTTGGGCAAACCGTCGTTGTCGGTGTCATCATTTAAGGGATTGCCGTCGCCATCTACGTCTTCTTCGTCGTCATCCACGCCGTCGCCGTCGCTATCGCCAGCGCCGGGGCCGTCATTGTCAGGATCGAGGTAATCGGGGATGTTGTCATGATCGGCGTCGTCAGCGTTGGTGGCCGGATTGCCGTCGCCATCGCTGTTGCTGTCTTCATCAGCGGTGTCGGTACCATCGCCATCGTCATCAGTATCGAGATAGTTGGGCGTACCGTCATCATCGATATCATCGTTGGTCGGGTCGCCGTCGCCATTGATATCTTCATCGATGGTGGGAATTCCATCACCATCGTCATCGGCGTCCATGTAGTTGGGCGTACCGTCGTTATCGGTGTCATCATCGAGCGGATTATTGTTGTTATTTACGTCCTCTTCGTCATCATCAACACCATCGCCGTCGCTGTCGCCGGAGCCGGGGCCATCGTCATCGGCATCCAGATAGTCGGGAATGCCATCACCGTCGGTGTCATCGGGATTGGTGCTGGGATCGTTGTCGCTGTCGCCATTGCTGTCTTCGTCGGCGGTATTTTCGCCGTCTCCATCGTCGTCGGGGTCGAGATAGTTGGGTGTGCCGTCG
>JAGRCC010000952.1 GCA_020433785.1 Anaerolineae bacterium | reverse complement strand
CGATCAGTCGCCGACGAGTTTTGCGACGACCGATCAAGACGTCGATCAGTCGTCGCCGAGTTTTGCGGCGACCGATCGGGACGTCGATTTTAGGGTGTAATTCGCAGCCGATTGTGATATGGAATACGCACTACGTACACAATAGGCGTATTGATTAATCATTTTCTTGGAGATTTCGTAGGGTCACTTAACCGCCGTCACAATATGCGCCGGAGAACTGAACACCACGGAACCGCCAGAAGTTACGAACGGTTGCAGCACCTTTTTCGCCTCAATAAGCAGTTGTTCAAACTGTTCATCATCGATGATATCGGCCAACGTCCAGCCTTTAATCTCGGTGGTCATCCAGGCGTCGATAGTTTCGAAGCGTCCGGTGCCTTCGATGGTGGTGATGTGGCCCTGGGGAATACCTGCCTCGGCAAAGAGCGCCTGTAGGGTGGCGGTATCCCCTAAGTTGAAGGGAGCGTAGAGCGCATTGGCTGCTTCGTCGCCAAAGAGCCGTTTTAGCATCGCGGTGATGGTGGCATAAGCCGGCGTATTGTCCAGCGAGTCCCACACGGCCACGGCTAACCGCCCGCCCGGTCGTAAAACGCGCATCATCTCCTTCAGCGCGGCCTGGCGATCCTCAAAAAACATCAAGGCGAATTGGCTGACAACCACGTCGAAGCTGTTGTCTTCGAAGGGCAGGGCTTCGGCGGGGCCGTGCTGCCAGGTGATGTGAGGCGCTTTTTTTCGAGCGACGGCCAGCATGCCCTCATTAATATCCAGCCCCACAACCTCGCCTGCCGGCCCGACCCGTTCGGCGGCGGCGCGGGCCAGCACGCCCGTCCCGCAGGCTACATCGAGAACGCGCTGCCCCGGTTGAATAGCGGCAGCCTCGGCTACGCGGCTGCCCCATTCGCCAAAGAGCGCCGGTACGAAGAAGGCGTCATAAACCTCGGCCGCACTGGTGTTGACCTGCCCCCGCTCGCTGTCGCTCATCGCTTTCACCTCTACCTGTGCGGCAAAGGTTTGGATGACGATCTTGCCATCGCGTATCAGCAGCGTGTCGGTCGCAAACGGAATTTTGAGCCGCGTCGACTCGCCCGACCAAACCACGTAGGCGACCTCCTCGTCAATAATCTGTTGAGCGATTTCAACATCGGACCCCGGCGGAAAATCGGTCAGTAGTTGTTTGAAGAGCTGTCGTATCTCCGCTTTGCCCCGCAGAAGCCCCTCCGGCGTCAGAAAGATGGCGTCCTCAGCATAGTCGGCCAGCAGGGCATCGACATCGCCCTGGGCAAAGGCGTAGATATGGCTGTTCAATACTTCTTCGGTTTGGCTTTTGGTTAGGGTTAACATTTGTTATCGTCTCCTTGGGTATGATGGGTAATCGTGGTAACTGTTTCAACGTAAGTTTCTGGGCAAGGAGATGAGGAGATAGGGAGATAAGGCGATTGACAATGTTGCTTAATCTCCAATCTCAACATCTCCTAATCTCTAATCTCCAGTCTCTAATCCCCTCTTTTCCAACAGCCACCACAATCACGGCTTAATCTTTGCCCCTACTCTATCATCCCATCCGGCCACCCGTCACCCGTCGAAGGATGGGAATGGGGGATGGGTTTGTTGCGCCATATCCGGCACCCGATCAACACCTTGCAAGTGTCATTTTTGGCTTCTCCATCGTTCGGCTATAATTTCACTCGACTTGGAACCATTAAACCAGAATTAACACGATGGTGGGTATCCGTGAAGGGATACAGTGAGGGATACCTTTGAGAGCGAGGGATACTATGGATGGCGTAACCTCATTCGGGGCTTGGGTTCAACAACATCGGAAAGCACTGCATCTCACGCAGGCGGCATTGGCCCAGCAGGTGGGCTGTGCGGTGGTGACGATCAAGAAGATCGAGCAAGAGCTGCGCCGCCCCTCGCCGGAAATGGCCGAACTGTTGGCCGACCAGTTGGCCGTAGCAGCAACCGACCGCCCCCAGTTTTTGGCGATGGCGCGAGGACAGATGCTCGATGTCGCTCCCAACGGCAGTAACATCGCGCTGCCCCCGTTCTTACAAAATCCGCAGCAGCGTCCGCCGCCTCGCTTTGTGGCCCGATCCGCCGAGATGGATCATCTGCACCGGCAGCTCCGGCAAGCGTTGGCTGGCAAGGTGCAGATCGCCTTCATCCGGGGCGAGGCCGGTCGCGGCAAAACTTCCCTACTGCAAGCCTTTGCCCAACAAGCACAGCGCGATGTCCCCGACCTCATCGTTGCCGAAGGCACTTGTTCGGCGCATGTGGGCCAGGGCGATCCGTTTCTGCCCGTGCGCGATCTGTTCGATATGCTCACGGGCGACATCGAGGCCCATTGGCAGGCGAATACACTGGCGCTCGATCAGGCGCGTCGCCTATGGCGGTTTGTCCCCGCAGTGACCCAAACGCTGCTTGATGAGGGCGTTGATCTCTTCGGTATTCTCGTCTCGCCCAGCGCGCTCTATATCCGCCTCAAGGCTCACAGCGCTGCCCAATTCACCGGGCTTGATCGCCTGCGGCAGATGAGCCAACAGCCGCTCGCTCCCCGTCTCGACCAAACCCAGGCCCAACTGTTTGAGCAGATTACGCGCGTGTTGGCTGCGCTGTCCGGCGCTAAACCGCTGTTGCTGTTGCTGGATGATCTCCAGTGGATCGATGAAACTTCGCTGGCTCTCCTCTTCCATTTGAGTCGTCGCCTGGTGGCCCAGCGCATTATGATTGTCGCCACCTATCGCGGCAGCGAGGTGACAGACACCCATCCGCTACAGACAACCGTCACGGAACTGACTCGCCGCTTTGGTGACATCGTGCTCGACTTAGAAGAGAACGACGCCTGGCACAACCGGCTCTTCTTTGA
>JAGRCC010000951.1 GCA_020433785.1 Anaerolineae bacterium | reverse complement strand
AACATTTTGCTTCCTGGCTGACCCTAGCCCCACACAATGCTATCACCGGCGGCAAAGTCATCCACAGCAAAACTCAGCCATCGACCAATCGGGCCGCGCAAGCCTTCAGAATGGCCGCTCAGAGTGCGGGTCGCAGTGACAGCGCCCTGGGGGCCTTTTATCGCCGCATGCGGGCCAAACACGGTGGTCCCAAAGCCATTACCGCCACCGCTCACAAAATCGCTCGCATCTTTTATCATATGCTCAAATACAAACAAGAGTTCCAGGACCCTGGTTCTGCTTTCTATGAACAAAGATATCGTGAACGGGTCATCAAAAACCTAAAACGTAAAGCTAAAGCTCTTGGACTGGAGTTGGTACCTCTCCAACCAAGTGTTTCTTAATAGTTTAACTAAAATCATTATATAACGTGACCGATGAAAAACTCATAGAAAGTGAGCGGTAATTCATGAAAAAAGCATGAAAAAAAGACCGCAATCATTGCATTACGGTCTTTTTCATCTCAGATATAAGCCGATTTGTGCAGAAGAGCTACCCCAACCGAATAAAATTAGGGCTACTCTTCTGGACACTCCAGCACGTAACCCACGCCAGGTTGGGTGATGATCAGTCTGGGGGTGTCCGGTTCAGCTTCAAGTTTACGGCGCAAGTAGCGAATATAGGCGCGTAGATAATCGACATCATCCCGGTATTCAAAGCCCCAAACCGCCGTCAAAAGCTGTTCATGGAGCAAAACGTGGTTAGCATTTGTCGCCAGTTCGTGCAGCAAGTTGTATTCCGTGCGGGTGAGGCGGACTTCTTGCCCGGCTACCGTTACCCGTCGCCGGGCCAAATCAATGTGCAGTGGACCGCACTCAATTTCTGCTTGACCGGGTTCAGCCGCCTCAAGTCTGGTCCGTTTAAGAAGTGCTCGCACTCGGGCCAAAAGCTCTTTGGAGCTAAAGGGTTTGGTCAGGTAGTCATCCGCGCCCGCGTCAAATCCTCGCAACAGGTCAGACTCGCGGGCTTTGGCAGTGAGCATAATAATTGGCACGCTACTAAATTCACGTACCCGGCGGGCGACCTCAAAACCATCAAGTTCGCCGGTCAGCACAATATCCAACACGATCAAATCGGGCTGTTCTACCGCCGCTAACTCAATCGCTTTCTCGCCCTTGGCCGTTGTCAGAACCGAAAAGCCCGTGGCAGTGAGCACCTCGGACACGAGTCGCACCAGTTTGGGTTCGTCATCAACAATCAGAATGCGTCCTTCACTCATGTTCGTGCTCCAGATCAGAACTCAAACCCTGACGAGGCAAGGAAAAATAGAGCGTCGTCCCTGTACCAATCTTACTTTCGGCCCAAATACGTCCCTGGTGGGCCTCAACAATGGTTCTGGCTACGGGCAGTCCCAGGCCGGTGCCCGGCACATGGTGGCCAGCCGGCGCCTTGACCCGAAAGTACTTTTCAAACAACGGAATCAAATCTTCAGGCGAGATACCTACGCCCTGATCGGCAATGCTGATGACCACATCGGTAGGGCGTATCTGGCCGCGAATCATCACCAATCCACCCTCTGGTGAGTATTTAAGAGCATTGTAGACAATGTTTCGAAACACCTGCTTAAGCCGCAAGGGGTCGGCATCAATAATAGGAAATTTTTTGGGAAAATCAAGAACGATCGAGTGCAGATTGCTCCGACGCTGCATTTCAGCGGCCACCTCACGAGCCAGACGCTCTAGGCGCACCGGCTGGTATTCAAGCGTTAATTGGCCCACGTCGATCAGGGATGAGTCTAAAATATTACCAATCATTGTTTCGAGATTTTCACATTCCTCCTCGATGAGCTGTAGAAACTCATGTCGTTTCTCTGTAGACCATGAAATCTCTTCCAGCAAAAGAGCCGTACTGTAGCCTTTGATGGCCCCTAAAGGCGTGCGGAGTTCGTGAGAAAGGGTAGCTAAGGCTTCGGCTCTGAGCCGGTCAGCCTGTTTTGCCTCAAGGGTAGCCAGAGCTTCAGCTTCCAGCCTGGCTCGGTCGATGGCCAGGGCAATTAAGTCGGCCAGGGTCTGAACAAAAGGAATATCATTGGCTGAGAATACTTTTTTACGCTGGATAGTACCTAAAATGAGTACCCCAAATTTGTGACCGCCGGCCCACAATGGCCCGGCCAATATACTGCGCGGCAACATGTCTACATCCAGGGCCTGGTTCCAAGCGGCCCGATTAGCCGGCCGAAGATCACCCATAAACTCGGCAATGGCCATCTCATTGCTCAGGACAATAGTTTCGCCCCGGGTGTGAACTTTTCCGGTAACCGACTCGCCCTCTTGCAAACTCAGTTGGCGAAGCGCCTGCAGATTAGGAAAGGTTGGGCCGTAAACGGCTTGAGGACGAAACAGCCCGGTGGATGGGTCCCATAGCAGCACCACCCCAAACTCAGCCGGGGCCAGCACTTCGGCAATACGTTCCATCACCGCTTCAAGTAACGCCGGGAGGGCCAGCGACGTGGTCAACGCCTTGGCGACCTCGGTTAGAACATATAGCTCACTGGTTTGTCGGTCATTAGTGTTGGAAGCAGACACTAGCCAGACTCCTGGGACAGGCCATCCTTTAAATCTGTCGCCATCTGCTCAAAAATGGCATTGATATTCAGACTGCGAATCGCGTCAATCGCAAGCTCCCAGGCTCCCTCATGGCAAAGACCGCTCATACTGGCATCCTCGTAACCATCGACAGCGGCTTGAATACAGGCCGCCCGGATGGTTTCGGCCAATTGGTGTGGCTCACTCAATTCTTCATATTTTTGACGATCGGCGGTTTGTTTCATTTTGGGTCTATTATCCTACTATCTGTTTGTCTAAATATTCTAACACAGGATAGGCGAGGCAAGAAAACAGATTGCGGTATCCTGGGTTATACAATCTGCCCGGCTTCTACCGACTCGCGCAAGCCGGCCTTTTCTCTTTTGGGAAAGATGGTTTTGAAGGCTACTTTGAAGGTGCGTTGCCAGTTGAGCCAGAAATCTTTGCGGGTAAGGGTTTGGGCTATCCGGTGCGGGCGCAGATAAAAGCGGCGATAGGCTTCTTTCCATTTGCGTTCAACGACTTCAGCGGTCATCTCGCCTAACTCGTAGCGGGCTTTGCCGTCAAAAAAGACATAATCCTCCCAATCTTGCAGCAGAAGTGTGCCTTGCCGTTTCACAATCTCGTACACTTTGGTGCCGGGGTAGGGGGTCATCATCGAGAAATTGGCTATGAGCGGGTTAACCTCGCAAGCAAACTGGATGGTTCGTTCCATACTTTCTTCATTTTCGCCGGGCAGGCCAATGATGAAAAAACCGATGGTTTCCAACCCGGCCTGTTTGGCGTTTTTAAATGCCTGGCGGATGGTGTCGTGATCAATCTTTTTATCAATTGAGAGCAGCACACCTGGATCACCACTTTCCACGCCAAAGGCCACCCGCTTCAGCCCGGCTTGTTTCAGCCGGGTTAGCAGTGGAACCGTAGCCAGGTTAGCCCGAATACCGTTGACAAATATCCAGGGCACGTGGTTTATTTTGTGTTCAATCAGCAAGTCGGCAATTTTTTCCAGCCGGTTAACCTGGATATTGGCCGAGTCGTCAAGCACGGCAATCTCCTGTGCGCCCAAGTTGTGGACCAAATGTTGCCACTCGGCTAGCACACTCTCCGGGCTGCGGGCGCGCCATTTTACGGGCATAATGCTTTGCGAGCAAAACGTGCAGCGATAGGGGCAGCCCCGCGACGTCATCACCGAGAAGGATTTGGCCCCGTCTACCGCATCGGTGGCCGGTTGCAGGTTGGTGTAACGCTCCATTTTGAAAAAGTGGTAGGCCGGAAAAGGCAGGGTATCCAAATCGGCAATGGGCGGGTGGTCGGGGTTGTGACGCTCCCGGCCATCGGTGGTAACGTAGCTAATGCCCAAAAGCCCGTCCAGTAGCCCGGCTTCCGAATTGAGCAGGTCCCGGGCCGTAAAGTGAGAGGTCTGTTGACCGGCTTGCTCGATAATTTCACATAGTTTGATCCACACGGCTTCGCCCTCGCCGCGTACTACCACATCAACCTGGGGCTTGACTGCGCTTTCGGCGGGCAACACGGAAACATGAGGGCCGCCCAGCACCACCGGCACATCTTTAATAGATTTGACCGCTTGGGCCGTGCGCCAGGCCGATTTAACCTGGGGAGTATTGGCGGTAATGCCCACAATTTGGGGGTCAAACCGGTTAATAACTTCTGTAATCGGATCGTCTTCCACATCGGCATCGTACACCAGCACATCATCGCCGCGCTGCTCAGAAACGGCAGCCAGATAGGCCAGTCCCAGATGGGGGCTAGTGCGAGTGTCGATGGGGAGATGAAAGCGGGGGTTAACAATCATAACGCGCATAAATCAATTATTCTCCTGAGATTTTTCTTCTCTGCAATACTTGCATTCTATTTCAATCCCGATAAAACTCCGGCGACCTGCTGGAGTAGTAATCCAGGGATGGTTTGTCCAGGGGGGATTGTGGCGCACGTGACGCTGGTGGCCGCAAGCTAGCTCAGCAACCCAATCCCCCAGCTCATCCT
>JAGRCC010000950.1 GCA_020433785.1 Anaerolineae bacterium | reverse complement strand
GCAAAATCCCGGCGTTCGCAAAGTTATTCAGGAAAATCGCAAAAGTTGGGCGCGATTAGGGTTGCCGATCATCGTACACCTACCGGCAGACCTCCCCGATGATTTAACCCGGACGGCCCGGGCGCTGTCGAGTATCCAAACGCCGCAGGGCGATCCCCTGCTGATCGCCATCGAACTGGGTCTGCCGCTGGAGGCCGCGCCGCAGGAGGTTGAAGCCTGGATAGCAGCTATTCAAGCCGGCAGCGAACTGCCCCTTCTGGTCAAACTGCCGATTGGTGGTGACCCGGCCCTGGCCGAGCGCGCCGTCAAAGCCCAAGCCGACGCGCTGGTCATCGGCACACCGCCACTGGGGACGGCCTATGCTCCGGCTCACCGGCAAACGATCAGCGGTCATCTGTTTGGGTCGGCGCTGCACAGCCTGGTATTACGCGACTTGCAAATGGTGGCTAATGTCGATGTACCGCTGGTGGCCGTTGGCGGCATTCACTCCGCGGCTGATGTACACACGCTTCTTCAAGCGGGCGCGACGGCCGTTCAGATCGACTCGCTGTTATTTATCGATCCCCAAGCCGCTTATCAACTCGCTTTTGATGTAAATAATACCTTACTTGATCCCCTATGAAATTGATTATTGTTATTCCCGATGGTATGGGTGACCTGCGATACCCTGAATTAGATAATCTGTCTCCGGTCGAATATGCTTATACGCCCGGCCTAGATGAAATTGTCCGGCGCGGTCAGGTAGGGCTGGCTCAAACCATGGTCGATGGCTTGCCGTTAGGCAGTCTGGTTGGCGTTCTTGGCTTACTAGGTTACCCACCACTTGATTATTTTCCACTGGGCCGTTCAATTTTTGAAGCCTACGCTTTGGGTATTCCTTTGGCCGCCCAAGATGTGGCCTTTCGCTGCAACATCGTGCAGGTGGATGGACGCCAGCGGCTGATTGATTTCACCGCCGGTCAGATCAGCGAGACCGAAGCCCATGATTATCTGGCCACGGTGAAACTGGCTGCTCCGTTTGAACTATATCACGATTCAAGCTACCGCAATGTGCTGATCTGGCGCGACTGTCCCTTTCCCGCCCATGATCTGGCCTTGATGGAGCCTCACGAAAGTATCGGCCAGACGATTGACGTGCTGCTGCCGCGCTATCGGAACCGGATACACATGCCGCTGACGCATCTCATGCGGACGTCCTACGGCCAGGGTTTGATGCTCTGGCCGTGGGGTGCCGGCCACGCTAGGGCGCTACCCCCAGTGCCATACCGGTTGACAATGGTCACTGCCTTGAGTTTTGTATCGGGTTTAACCCAATCGGTGGGGGGGCAGGCCATCGTTCCGACAGGGGCCACCGGCTATCTCAACTCGGATTTGGCGGCCAAATGCGCGGCGCTCATCGACCAGTTAGGTGAATTGGATGTGGGGATTATTCACTGCAATGCCCCCGATGAGGAGGCCCACGTTCGGAGCCTACCGGGCAAAACCCGGGCGATTGAAGCGATTGACCGGCTGGTGATTAGTCCGCTGCTCCGCCATCTGGACACGCTGGCCGAACCTTACCGCCTGCTGGTTTGCCCCGACCATTACACCTGCTGTCTCGACGGCCGGCACCGGCCCGATCCCGTCCCGTTTGCCGTGTGCGGACACCAACTCACGCCCAATCATCATTTGCGTGGCTACTCCGAAACGGCGATCAATCGAGCCTCGACCAGTACAATTAAGAGCTATGATTTGATCCCCCAACTAAGCGGGTATCGCGTTCGGTGACGGTCAGTCGGCGGAATGGCGATTATAAAAATCGGCGAGGTCGAGGGTTTGTCCCGATTGGCGGGCGGCTTCGGCAGCAAAAGCCATGACGTGGCTGGCGACAGATACGGACACCGACGAGCGCAATAGGTTCGGATTATCTTTGGTCAGTTCGGTGTAGAGGGCGTTGATCAGGCCGGAATCGCCGCCGCCGTGGCCGCTGGGATCGTGGCTGATATTGAAGCGAACCCGGTCGCCGGTGGCGTGTGTTTCCACGATAATATCCGCCCCGCTGTGTTTGAGACAACTCTCACCACCCCACAATCGGGCCTGTGTCCCAAAAATTTCGATATCCCGGCCCCAGCCAAAAGCGGTCATGGTAAAGGTGGCCGTGGTCCCGCCATCAAAGCGCATGCTGACCACCTGATGATCAACGGCGGTGTTATCGCAGTGGTAAACACAGCGGCTCCACGGGCCGGCAGCTAACCAGGCGTGGAGCTCGTCGTTCGAGGCGGTATCCGCATCGTTGTAGATGTAGTCAAGCCAGCGGCGGTGTTTGGTCAGATAAAGCCGGGCATCATAAGGACAGGTATCGGCCTGCGGACAGCCGTCGGTGCAGCGAGCGGGCGCTGCCGGTGGCGCATTGGCGGCGGTGAAGTAGCTCAACTCGCCCCAACTCGACAGACTGAGACAGGGGCGATTAAGCAGCCAGGCGATAATGTCCATATCGTGACAGCTTTTGGCCACAATCATCGGCGTGGCTCGATTAGTCACCGCCCATTTGCCCCGGACATAAGAGTGGGCCTGATGCCAGTCGCCCACGCCTTCGACGGCATTGAGCGTCATGATTTCGCCCAACAACCCACTATCGACAATCTCTTTCACTTTGGTGTAAAACGGGGTGTAACGCAGCACGTGGCAGACCAGGACGCGCCGGCCTAATCGGGTCGCCTGCCGTTCCAAATCGATGACTTCGGTCAGGGTTTGGGCAATGGGTTTTTCCAGCAGAATATCGTACCCTTTTTCCATCGCTTGCAGACAGGGGGTGTAGTGATAATTATCCTGCGTGCCGATAATCATCACATCGGCCAGTTTAGGTTGGGCCAAAATATCATCGGCGCTGGCAAAGGTTTGGAAGTGAGGATTGCGCGACAGCCGGCGGGCGATGTCGAGACGGGCGGGGTCGGGATCGGCGCCGGCGATGACGCGGTAGCGCTCCGGCCGACGCGCGGCCAGAGCAATGTAGATTTGAGTGCGGTTGCCGCAACCAATGGCGGCCAGAGTGAGTTGTTTCATAACCGTTGTTCGGTCTTGTCCGATGTTATAGGGTAAAGGTGTAAGTCAGCAGTTCCTCGTTAGTCCAACTGCGGCCGCTCCACTCCACTCGAACGGTGGGGCCGCCGTCGTCAATGACATTCATGATGCCAAATTGACCGCGTTCGGCCACGCGCCCCTCGCTGTAGGGGGCATCGGCGTCGAAGCCGAAGCGGTCGAGAGGCGAGGCTTGAAAGATAGGAAAGCCGCTGCCGCCATCGGTGGCAAAGGTGTTGTGACTACCGTTATCGATGCCGAGCATGTGCAGGTCGCCGGCAATCATGGCCAGCTTGTTGATATTGTTGGTTTTGATAAAGTCGGCCAGCTCGCGGCGTTCGGTGCTGTATAGATACCAGCCGTCGCTCAGGTCGGCCAGCCAATCGACGCTGCTGACCCAAATGGTCAGAGCGTGATCGCTATTGGCCCGAAGAAGTTCCTCTTTAAACCAGGCCTTCTGGGTCGAGCCGAGCATACTTTTGTTAGCGTCATCGTCGGCCAGTTTGGGGCTGCGTTCTGAACGCAAATCGGTGACGATAAAACGGACGCGGCCCACACTAAAGGCTTGATAGATGGGCACATCGCCGCTGCCGGCGGCCAAAGGGTAGTGAGGCACATACTCCTGGTAGGTCAGGCGGGCGGCGGTGCGGCTGCCGGATAGGGCAGTGCTGTCATTAGGGCCGTAATCGTGATCATCCCAAATGTAGACCAACGGCGTGGATCGATATAGAGACGACTGCGTGGGCGAGGCCAGCACCGTTTCAAAGGCATTGCGAAAGAGGGCGCGGTTGTTGGTGGGAATATCGAGATAATGCAGATCGCCGGTATGGATAAAAAAGAGCGGGTTGAGGTTGCGAATGGTTTCGAAGATGGGGTGAGCCGAACCGGTTTCGGCGCAGGAAGCAAAGGCGATCATAAATGAGGCGGGGCCGGATGGAAAGGTTTTGAACTGGCCCCGCAGCCGGGTATCGAGTTGGCCATCGACTTCAACCGCATAATGGTAGACGGTATCAGTCGTTAGATTCATCAGCGGAAAAGCAACCACCCGATTGTTCTCAGTCAGCGTAGCCGATTGGGGATCGGTGTAGACAGGTTGGCTAAAGTCTGAGGTGGGGCTGACGGCTAATCGAACGGCTGGACTGTCTTGAGTGACTTTGGCCTTGACCGTGGCCGAGGTTGGAGTGACCGCGCCGGACCAGACAAATTGGACCAGCGGCTCAGCCGCCTGGCTGCGACTATAGCGAAGAACTAAAGGTGCAGCCAAACTTTGTTGCAGAAATTGACGACGGGTGAATTTTAGGGACGGCATCAGGCCTTTCGCTCCTCGACAAGAGAAAGTATTGTAAGGCGAGCCAGCGACTCTTGACAAATGCGACTACTGACAAGAAACAAATCGAGCTTAGGCAGTTGGGTATATCGAACCCAGGGGATTGTCACTTTTTATCAAATGAATATTCGTTTAATTTAAACAAGTCCATATATCTGTTGCCGTTAAACAACTGTCAGATTACGTATAAATTATCCCCAAAATAATAGCGCCTTTCACATTGAAAAGGCGCTACATTTGGCGTCAAATAAAAAAGAGCGCTGGTTGTCAGCGCTCTTTTCTGGATGACTAGGCTATGCTTACGTCTTGCGCTTGCGGACCTTTTTTGCCCTCGACTACGGTGAATTCAACACGCTGACCTTCTTCCAGAGTTCGGTATCCGGCGCTGTTGATTGCACTGTAATGGACGAAGACATCTTTACCGTTATTGC
>JAGRCC010000949.1 GCA_020433785.1 Anaerolineae bacterium | reverse complement strand
CGAGATGTCCCTTCTGGCAAAAATTTATCGTACTCCGCTAGCGAGATGTCCCTTTTGGCAAAAATTTCATCGTACTCCGCTAGCGAGATGTCCCTTCTGGCAAAAATTTAGCGTTCTCCATAACCGGGTTAGGTCTAGCTTGAACTGTAAGGTTCGGCCATACCGACTACGATTTTTCGTGCGCCTCGGTATGGTCTGCGGCCATGAGCTACCAACATATTATCGAGCATCAAAATATCACCGGCTTGCCAGGGCGATGCAACGGACTCCTGCTGATAAATTCCGTTGATTTCCTCAATAACAGCAGGCTCAATCGGCTGTCCGTCGCCGTAATAAGCGTTGCGCGGCAGGTGGTCTTCATCCACAATGGCGAGCAGCGCCTCACGCACCTGGGGAGCCAGACCGGCTACATGAAACAGATGGGCTTGGTTACACCAAAGCAAATCGCCCGTGCGAGGATGTTCGGCTACGGCCTGACAAACTTGGCTCGTTCGCAGGTTATCCTCCCGCCACTCAAACGTAATATCAGACTGCCGGCAGAAATCTTCAACCTTCGATTTATCGGTCGTTTGAAAAACCTCTTGCCACGGTAAATCTAAAGCGGCGCTGTAGTTGCGCACATATTTGACGCCGGTTTTCTGAAACTTCTCTTTGATGCTGGTCGGTATCCGTTGGAAGACCCGGCGGCAGTCGGCAATCGGCGTTTCGCCGCCGACTTCAGCCGGCTGTAAACAGAGAAACCAAATCTTCATCGGCCACGAGCGCGTATAAACGCCTTCATTATGCATCGGGATCGATTGGTCGGCCGGATATTCCGTCGATGTATATACGTTGCCGCTGACCTGCGTTCGCGGCGTTGAGCGATAAACATACTCTAGTAAATCTTGATTGGTTGTGGCCTTGGTAAATTGTTGAAAAGTGTCCACATCGTTTATGTGAAACCCTTGAAAAAGAAGGCCACCGTGGGTGAGCAACTGCTCTTCGATACGTTTGAGGTTGCTGCCGGCCCAGGCAATTAAATCTACGCCATCAACAGCCGGACGGATTACCTGCGGCAGTTGGCCGGTAGATTTCTGCGGGACAAATTCAACGACATCATCTTGGGTAATTTGAACCGCTTTTTTATTGAATGGGCCAAGCTTTTTGAGACCGGTTTTTTTTTGCATTGTGTTACTCCGATAGATGTTTGCCACAAAGTTTGCCGGCACTTCATAACCTTAAGAGGGTGCCGGACGATTATACTTACTAAAGCGGATTGAGAAAATACAAGCAAAATCCGCGCCTTTCATCAATCCGTTGTTGTTTGTTTTGTTATAACTTCAAATTTACATTTCTCGAGAACTTCATTTAAACCAGTGCGATGGGAGACGATGTATCGCTGAAATTTGGCTCAGAGTATTCGGCCAGATGAGGCTCCCAGAAGTGACCTTGCTCATACATATATCGAATCTGCCGGTATTGAAACATCATTTGGAGAACGTGCCATTGGGTCACGGGATTGCTTCGCGTTGCCGTCATAATTTCAGAAAACATCTTAGCCTCATCTGACCCTAAACGGCGAACATCGCGCACGATCTCTAAGGTTTCGCCATCTATCTTTCTTCTCGCTTTTCTAAAGTTCGATATAGCCGAGGCTGACTGATTGTAACTTTCGATAAATTGTAACACGCGCTGACCAAATGCGTTCGGATGATAAAGCCGATTGCCCAACCAGCGGATTCCCGTCAAGAGCGTTTCTCGGCTCATAAGCTCAGGTACAATATTTGTTTGCCACGGCGCGGCAGCCGCATAAGCATTTTGATCGTTGCCACTCAACAGACGATTAGCCTTTTGCATACGCGCATATAAGGGCGTCGCTTGAGGAGCCACCAGTGACCCTAAGGTAAAAATGGGAATAGAGGTGGCCATGGCAAATCGATATTGACGTTCAAAAATATCCGGCCCATCCGAGTCGAAGCCGACAATCATCCCCCCAATAATACCGATACCGTGATCAAGAAAACGCTGAAGCTGATCCAGCAAATTGATGCCCACATTTTGACGTTTTTTGCTCTCCCGTAAGCTGTCTTCATTGGGCGTTTCGATACCAATGAACACATAGTGGACGCCCGCTTCGGCACACAGTTGCAGAATTTCATCTTCTTTGGCGGTATCGATGGAAAGTTGGGTGCTGAAGCGTAACCCCCCATCCGGTTGCCGATGATTCCAATCGCGCAAAGCAACCAAAAGCTCCTTGCTACGGCGGCGGAACACGGTAAAATTGTCGTCCGCCAGAAACACGCCACTATAACCGTGTTGATAGAGTATATCCAATTCGGCCAGAATTTGCTCTACCGATTTATGGCGTTGTTTACGTCCGGCGTACTGAATTACATCGCAGAACTCACATTCAAAAGGACAACCACGCGAGGTCTGGACACAGCCGGTTAGGGCATATTCGTTGGGGTACAAATCCCAGCGGGGTGTGGGCGATGATCTTAAATCAGGCTGGCCCCCGACATACTCGGTTTGCCACTGGCCTGATTGTAAATCGGCAAAGAGTTGCGGGGCGATGGCCTCAATTTCACCGCGAACGAGAATATCACAGTAAGGTCGGACTATTTCCGGCGATAACGAGGCAAACGGCCCGCCAATGATCACCACCTTTCCGCGTTGTTGAAACGCTTGTGCCAGTTCCAGCATCCGGCCGGCCTGGCTGGACTTACCCGTCAGCCCGATATAATCAGCCGAACTGTCGAGATTGACCGCGTTGAGGTATTCATCACAAAGCGTTACCTCAAAATTATCGGGCAGCATCGCCGCGACCGTGGTTATGGCCAGGTCAGCAATCCAGGTGGTTGAGGTTAAACCCAAATGGTCATAAATTTCAGCGCCGTGATAACTGGGGAAATCTGCTCTAGGATTAATTAGATAAATAGATGGTGCCATTTTGCCCTCCTAAGATGCATATTAAATTACTGACGATGTGATCTTTTTAAGCAGCCGGTCAATTTTTCGGCCAGAATCCGAACGTGAGGTTCGGCCATCATTGAAATATGTGACCCCGGCGCCGTCTGAAAATCTACGGGACCAATCTCAGACCAGGCGTTTACTTTGGCTTCGTGTTCGGTGGCGGGTTCAGCCGCAGGGCAGAACAGTGTCACCGGCATGGGAATCGCCTGGCGTGAAACATAGCGCGATACAGCCTGGGAGGTGACCTTATAGACCTGTATCCAGCCTCGTAATTGGTTTATATCCGTCTCGACCGGTAAAGCGTTGATCTGTTCCAAACGCTGTTTGAGATAAGCTGTCTGCTCATCTGAGTTAAGCGGTTCTAATAGCTCCGGAGTTATACCCAGGGACTGGTCGGTCAACATCTCCACAAAATCAATAAATCGGGTCAGCCACTGTATTTCCGTCCAAGACGCGCTCTCGGCCTCACCTTCGGCAAAGGGAGTTGTGTCCAGGATGGCCAATAACGCTACCGCTTCCCCCTGTCGCAAAAGCTGCTGGGCCATTTCAAAAGCGATCTTGCCGCCGGCTGACTGTCCTCCCAGATAATAGGGCCCTACCGGTTGAACCTGCCTGATCGCCTCAAGATAATGGGTGGCCATAGCTTCAATGGTAGTATAGGGCGGCGTGATCCCATCCAGCCCGATCGCTTGCAGGCCGTAGAAGGGTTGATCTGAACCCAGGTAGTGGGCCAACAGATAAAGATTGAGCGGATCGCCCACCGCGCCGGGAACACAGAAAAAGGGTGGTTTCGAACCGCGCGGTTGGATGGCTACCAGGGACGACCACGACTCGGTAACCGACTGTTGGCCCAGCCGGACAGCTAAAGCCGCAATGGTTGGATTTTGAAACAATGTAACCAACGGTAGCTGCCGGTTGAATTGCTGTTGAACGGCGGCCATCAACCGGATCGCCACCAGGGAATGGCCGCCCAAATCAAAGAAATTATCTTGGACGCTGATAAGGGGCAGATTGAGTACCTGCTGCCAGAGATGCACTAAGCGCCGTTCGACCGCATTACGCGGCGGAACATAATTTGGCCGGGAAGCCGGTGTTGGCGCAGGCAATGCCGGTCGATTGACTTTCCCATTAGGCGTTAGGGGTAAGGCATCCAGTACCACCCAGGCTGTCGGTATCATGTGATCGGGTAATTGCTGTTTGAGATGCTGCTGTAGGTCAGTTAGCAGGGCTCCGGTGTCCATTATCGATGATTGATCATCAACCGTGGCGCTGCGGGGTGAATCGTGGCGACGGGGTACAATGTAAGCCGCCAGCTGCTTCTCCCCCGGTTTATCTTCACGCACAATGACAACATTGGCCTGCACAGCCGGATGCCGGCTGAGAACCGCCTCGATTTCACCTAATTCGATGCGGAAGCCTCGTAATTTAACCTGATGATCGAGCCGACCCACAAATTCGATATTGCCATCCGGCAGGTAACGCGCCAGATCTCCTGTTTTATATAACCGTGTACCCGGCCTTTCCGTTCTGAAGGACGCGAAGGGATCGGGGATGAATTTTTCAGCGGTCAAGGCCGGTTGGTTGAGATAACCTCGGGCCACCTGCACGCCGCCAATGTACAACTGGCCGACCACGCCAACCGGTACCGGTCGTAACTGATGATCCAGGATGTAAATTTGCATATTGGCGATGGGCCGACCAATGGGGATGGGGCTGTCGCCCGTAAAATCCGGCGGGACATCATAAACACAACAGCCGACCACGGTCTCGGTTGGCCCATACTCATTCACCAACCGGATACCGCCATTCTGCTGACGCCAGGTCAACACCTGCTGGCCCAACAAAGCTTCCCCTCCCACAACGAACGTGTGAGCGCCGTGTCTATGGTGTCCTAAATGATTGAGTAACTGCAAGTGAGCCGGGGTGATTTTGACTAACGAAAAGTCACTATCGGCCTGAAGGGCCGAGTCCAGGGCTTCAATCTCGCCGGTTTCGGGTAACAAAACGACTTTCTTTCCTACCAAAAGGGGTGATAGTAAGCTGGTGATAGTGGCGTCAAACCCAAGGGCGGTATTGACCGGCGCTCCGGAGCCTTGCTCAGGATGATAAGCCTGCAAACACCAATTGAGATAATTGGTTAGCCCTCGATGATCAATCAGTGTGCCTTTGGGCCGACCGGTGGACCCGGATGTATATAAAACGTAGGCCAGATTGTCCGGCGTTGTCTGACTGGTGGGATTATGAGGTGGTTGCTGGCTAAGCTGAGTGGAGAGAGCATCTACATCAATAAGGGTTTGTTGTCCATTATGGGGGTTCTGCTGCCAAAGCTGAGTGACGAGCGGCTGACGGCTGACGACCGACGACCGGCTCACTATAAATGACAATCGAGCATCTGAGGCCATAAACGCCAGGCGTTCTGGTGGATAACTTGGGTCGAGCGGAACATAAGCCCCACCCGCTTTAAGGATGCCCAATAGCCCAACCAGCATCTCCGGGGAGCGTTCAACCCAAAGACCGACCGGTGTCTCGGGACCAATCCCCAGCGCTTGCAGGTGGTGAGCCAATTGGTTCGCCTGCCGGTTGAGTTGGCGATAGGTGAGTTGCTGCGTTTGATATACCACGGCCACGGCGTGGGGGGTACGCTCCGCCTGCGCCTCGAATAGGTGATGGAAACCGTTATCGAGCGGATAGTCGGTGGCCGTATCATTCCATTCGATCACAATCTGCTGTTGCTCCGCTTCTGACAAAGGCGAAAACAACGGATACGGCTGGGCGGGATGGCTAACCATTTCAGTCAGGGTTCTGACATAGTAAGTCCCAATCACGTTCACCTGTTCGGCACAGAATAAACGTTCATCGTATTCGAGGCTAAACTGTATTTGTTCCGACACCACATCCCTGCTAAAGTCGGCGGTTAAGCCAAAGTTGTTTTGGGTAAAAGACTCACTGCCCAAAGGTTCGATAGCTTTCTGCTCGATAATATCCCGGATCACATGAAAGTGAATATAGTTAAAGACAACGTCAAACAAGGGCTGACCACCCCCTTGTCGCTGCATTTCAGCATACGGGTAATGCCGGTACGGTAACATCTCCCGCTCCGCCTCGAACACAGCCTGCACCAACTCTAGCCATGTCCCGCCAAGCAACGACAGACGGAAGGGAACGGTATTGAGGAATAAGCCTAATAGCGCTTCGCCGCCTTGCTCTTCCGGTCTGCCGTTGGTCACCAAGCCTGTGACGACATCGGTTTGGTTGCCCAGCACGCTTAAGACGTGAAGATGCGCAGCCAACAACACGCTTTTCAAAGGCACGCCGATTTGTCGAGCCAAATTCGTCAATCCGGCGCTCACCTCCGTCGAAATGGGCACGGGGAGCGGTTGTGGCCCGCGTGTGGTCTGGTTGCCCAGCGGCCAACGCGGCACTTGTAAAACCATCAACTCGGCCAGTTGCTGTTGCCAGTATTGCTGCGTTTCGGTTGAGGCCAGCGCTTGTTGCTCTAAAGCCACAAAATCACGGAAGGCAATGGCCGGCGGTGTCGATGATAACCTTTCCTGACTCAATAGGGCCACATATCGGTTCGTTAGTTCCGTTAATAATGAAGCGACGCTCCACCCATCGAGAATGGCGTGATGGCAACAAAAACTTAAGTTGAAGGTAGTTTCACTCCGGCGATGAATCTGAAATCTGATGAGCGGCGGTTGCTGCCACGTAAACGCGTTTTCCTTTTCGGCGATCATCCAGGCGTTTATGGCCGCGTCTTGTTCTGCGGCAGACATAGATTGAATATCGGTGACGATCAGGGGGATTTCAGCCTGCTGATGGACCAGTTGCAACGCCTGGCTAAACCCGGTTAGGGCAAAACTTGTGCGCAGGATAGGGTGACGGATCACCATTTCCTGTAACGCCGTTTGAAAGGCGGCTAGATTGAACGGCGCTTGTAGATGATGGCTGAAGATGTCGTGATAGATGGCGCGTTCAGGCATGTATTGGCTGTGAAAGATCATGCCGGCCTGTAAGGTGGTCAACGGATAGGCATCCTCAAGGTTATCCGGTAATTGCCCGTAACCCTCCGGGGTAATCAAACTAAATGGCTCGGTCTGTGGCGTTGGCATAGACGCCTCACCTACTGACCGGGCCAACGCATAAATGGTTTGATGTTGAAACAGGTGCTGGACGGACAAAGGCAAGTTCCCGGCCTTGGCCTTAGCCACGACCTGGATACTCAACATCGAGTCGCCTCCCAATTCAAAAAAGTTGTCATAGATACCCACCCGATCCAAGTTTAGCACTTGAGCCCACACCTCGGCCAGGAGTTCCTCTGTTGGAGTACGGGGGACTACATAAGTCGTCGAGACATGGCCGCGGGCGTGGTCCGGAGCCGGTAACGCCCGTCGGTCTATTTTGCCGTTGGCGGTTAAGGGGATTGTGGTTACTGGGACAAAAGCGGCTGGAACCATATAAGCGGGCAGTTTTTGTTGGGCCAGGTGGCGGATTTCAGGGATGGCTAAGTCCCTGCCGGGTTGGGAAACAAGATAGGCTACGAGATATTTGTGGCCGGCTTCATCTTCTCGATCTAATACCACTGCCGCTTGCACGGCCGGATGTTGGGTCAATGTTTGCTCGATTTCACCTAACTCAATGCGGAAGCCCCGTATTTTAACTTGTTGATCATTCCGTCCGAGATATTCGATGTCTCCATTGGCGAGATAACGCGCCAGATCACCGGTCTTGTAAAGGATGAAGGATGAAGGATGAAGGCCTGTCCTGAGCGGAGTCGAAGGGATGAATAGCGATGCATCACGGTTATTGCTCGCCGTTGATTCATCATTGCTTATGAAGGGATTAGGGATAAATCGCTCTGCCGTTAGCTCCGGCTGGCCTAAGTATCCTCGCGCCAGCCCGGCGCCACCGACAACCATTTCACCGGGAACGCCGATAGGGACCGGCTGAAGCTGGTTATCTAAAATGTAAATCTGCAAATCCGGAATCGGTCGGCCAATGACGCTGCCTTGAGTGATGTCGGCCCGGGTCAAAGGACGGTAGGTAGCGTGAACGGTCGTCTCGGTGATGCCGTACATATTGACCAACTGGGGCGATTGATCGCCGTGACGGTCGAACCAGGGTTTCAGGCCGGCCATGTCCAGCGCCTCACCGCCAAAGATGATCAGCCGAAGATTCAAATCGGAAGCTGGCCCCACTTTATCTTCGGCCCAAATAAGCTGGCGGAAAGCGGAGGGGGTCTGGTTGAGAACGGTGACCTGTTGCTGACAAAGTAAGCCGTAAAAGGCTTCGGGGGCGCGCCGCACTGAGGAGGGAACCAGCACCACCCGTCCGCCATGCAGCAAAGCGCCCCACAGTTCCCAAACCGAGAAGTCGAAGGCAATAGAATGGAAAAGAGTCCATACATCGGTAGGGCCAAAGTGGAACCACTGTTGGGTCGCCGTAAAAAGACGCGTGACATTGGCATGGGGAATCATGACCCCTTTGGGTTGTCCGGTTGAGCCGGACGTATAAATAATATAAGCCAGATGATCAGACGTTGTCCGGTTAATGGGATTATGGGTGGCCTCCCGGCTTAGCCGCTGCGATAATCGATTTAAATCAAGGGTCGTTAGCGGCCCATTATCAAACGCCGGTTGGGGGTCATTGTCCATTGAGGCCTGATGAATAAGTAGCGATGCCTGAGCATCGGCCAGCATAAAAGCGATCCGTGCTTGAGGATAGGCGGGATCGAGCGGAAGATAGGCCCCTCCCGCCTTGAGAATGCCGAGAACCGCAACAACCATGTCCGGGGAAGGTTCCAAACAGAGGCCGACAATAGTGTCAGGCCCAACGCCGAGCGATTGAAGGTAGTGCGCCAGTTGATTGGCCCGTTGATTGAGCGTTTGATAGGTCAATTGTTGATCTTCATAGACAACGGCGACGGCATCAGGCGTTTGCGCTGCCTGACGTTCAAATAGTTGGTGCAGACACGGATTGGCGGCGTAATCTATGCGAGTATCATTCCATCCAACCAGAAGCTGACGGTGTTCAGGTTCTGTTAACAGCGGAATTCGAGCGATAGACTGCATTGGATTGGCGACAATATTCGTTAGCATTGTCTGAAAATGATCAGCCATACGTTCGATGGTTGCCGCTTCAAATAGATCGGTGTTGTACTCCCAATCGCCAACCAAGCGGCCCTCATCCTCCCACATCATTAACGTCATATCAAACATGGCGATGGGGATATTGAGATCCAAGTCGGTTAGAGTCAACCCTGAGATTTCCAAGGGCGGTCGCGGCGCGTTCTGAAAATCGAACATCACTTGAAATAGCGGTGTGTGACTGAGACTGCGCTTGATTTGCAACGTCTCGACCAGCATCTCAAAAGGCACATCCTGATGCTCGTAGGCATTTTGAGTCATCTGCCGGACTTGATTTAAGAGATCAATAAAGGTTGGATTACCCGATAAATCGGTGCGCAGCGCCAGCGTGTTTACAAAGAAGCCGACCATTGCCTCGATTTCGTAGCGGGTACGATTGGCGATAGCCGATCCCACCACGATATCCGTTTGACCACTATAACGATAGAGTAAAATCTTAAACGCGGTCAGTAAGGTCATGAAGGGGGTGGCGCCGGCCTGCTGGCCCAGGGCCAATATCGCCTGGCTCAGTTTGGCCGGCAGCGTAAAAATTAGATGGGCGCCGCGATCGGTTTGGATGGGGGGTCGAGGATGATCGGTTGGTAAATCTAAGCTGTCCGGACTGCCCGCCAACAAATCTTGCCAGAAAGGCAGTTGTCTGTGCACGACATCGGCCTCCAACCAGGATCGCTGCCAATGGGCGAAATCGGCATACTGAAGGGGTAGGGTGGGTAACGGATTTGCTTGGGTGAGGCTATTAGCTGATGAGACCCCCTTAGATCGTTGCTGGGCGATAAATGGATACAGCGTGAGCGCCTCTCGCGTTAAAATACCTAACGACCAGCCATCTAGCGCAATGTGATGAACGGTCAAAAACAAGATAAATTCATCAGGCTTTAACCGGAGCAAATTCGCGCGCAGCATCACATCTTGGCTCAAATCGAACGGATGGGTGCCGAGCGACGCCGGTAAGCGATGGAGTTCAGCCGTTTGCTCGTCCGGGGATAGGTGCTGTAAATCAATCACCGGCAGTGGCAAGGTGACGTCATCCTGAATAATCTGATGGGGGTGACCCTCGACTTCTTGAATGGTGGTGCGGAGTATCTCGTGTCGTTGCAGAAGATGGTTGAGGGTTTGCGTTAAAGCCGCAACATCGAGCCGGCCAC